>JAZQNC010000114.1:0-11202 GCA_045627165.1 Eubacteriales bacterium | reverse complement strand
TCGAAGAATTCGATGGTCTTGGAATCGGCTGTAAGTGTGACTATAGCCTTTTTCCAGCTTGCGGTAAAGCCATGTCCGAGATTGGTGCGGTTTCTCTTCATCTTGCCCTTGACGTTCATTGTGTTTACGTCCTTGACGGTTACCTTGAAGAGCTCTTCTACAGCTGCTGCGATTTCGGGCTTGGTAGCGTCCTTCTTTACTTCGAAGACGTATCTCTTGTCCGCGGTGTATGCCATGGAATCCTCGGTGATGATCGGGCGGAGGATTATTTCATAAGCTGTTTTCATTTTGCGTAAACCTCCTCGATCTTGGCTATCGCGCCCTGAGCTGCAACGAGCTTGTCCGCATTGAGAATATCGTATGCGTTGATCGTGTTAGCGTAGGCAACCTTAACGCCGGGAATGTTTGCGAAGCTCTTAACGACCTTCTCGTCCTTCTCTGCGAGTACGACGAGAGCCTTGCGGTCTGCGCCTACTGCCTTGAGAAGATTTACCATGATCTTGGTCTTGAATTCAGCGGTCTCGATGCTGTTGATAACAGCGAGGTCGCCTGTGTTCACCTTATCGGAAAGTGCGGAGATCACTGCGATGCGGCGAACCTTCTTGTTGAGCTGGATGCGGTAATCTCTGGGCTTGGGGCCGAGAGCGATACCGCCGTGTGTCCACTGAGGAGCGCGTGTCGAACCCTGACGGGCGCGGCCTGTGCCCTTCTGTCTCCAGGGCTTCTTTCCGCCGCCGGAAACCTCTGTGCGAGTAAGTGTGGACTGTGTGCCCTGTCTCTGATTCATGAGATAGGTTCTGACTGCGGCATGGAGAACTGCGCCGTTTACCGGTGCACCGAACACTGCTTCGGAGAGAGCGATTTCGCCGGCTTCCTTGCCTGCCATATCGAATACCTTAACTGTAGGCATCTTTTATCCTCCTTCCGCTTACGCTTTGACTGTGTCACGGATGAAAACGATACCGTTCTTCGCACCGGGAACTGCGCCCTTGATTGCGATGAGGTTCTTTTCCGCGTCAATCTTAACTATCGTCAGGTTCTGAACGGTTACCTTATCGTTACCGTACTGACCGGCCATGATCTTGCCCTTGAAGATTCTGGAAGGGCTGGAGTTAGCTCCCATGGAGCCGGGCTGACGGTGAACAGGACCCGTACCGTGTGTCATCTTAAGAATGTGAGCGTTCCATCTCTTGACAACGCCGCTGTATCCGTGACCCTTGCTGATGCCGGTTACGTCGACCTTTTCGCCTGCTGCAAATATGTCAGCGGCGACGGTATCGCCTACATTGAGACCGGAGCAATCGTCAAGGCGGAATTCCTTGAGGTGTCTCTTGAAGGATACGCCGGCTTTCTTGAACTGACCGGCCTCGGGCTTGTTGAGCTTCTTCTCGGCTGCATCCATGAAACCGAGCTGAACAGCGTCGTATCCGTCGTGATCAGCTGTCTTCTTGGAAACTACCGTGCAGGGTCCCGCTTCGATAACGGTGACGGGGATGAAGTTTCCCTTTTCGTCAAAAACCTGCGTCATACCGACCTTGCGGCCGATAATACCTTTCTGCATTTTGGATTTTCCTCCTGATTGTTATTGGTCGGTCCGTCCTGAAACCCTTTCATGCGCCAACCGACTTGACCTGTAGGTGGGGTTGCTTTGTGCCGGTTAGATTAAAGCTCTACCTTAATCTCAACTCCGGCGGGGAGCTCAACGCTCATCAGAGCTTCAACCGTCTTCTGGTTGGGCTTGATAACGTCGATCAGTCTCTTGTGAGTGCGGATCTCGAACTGCTCACGGCTGTCCTTGTACTTGTGAACAGCGCGGAGGATCGTTACGATCTCCTTCTCGGTGGGAAGCGGAATAGGTCCCGAAATCTCGGCGCCGTTTCTCTTCGCAACCTCGACGATCTTGGCCGATGCCTGATCAATCAGCGTGTGATCGTAGCTCTTGAGTCTGATTCTGAGCTTTTCCTTAACTGCCATTGGATTGTGCCTCCTTTTTTAGTTACATCCTCCGGTTGGGACGGCGGATGCTGCTTAAAATGGGGCGTTGACATGAAAATCTGCCGCTTTTGGCTTACACTCATCCGGGCGTTTCCTGACTTTGTCAAGAAAAATCGGAATTTTTACCCTTCCAACTCGAAATCCGCGCCGTTTTCAGCATAGAAACGGTGTGTCTTTCTCCTCGGAAGCAAAACTCCGGGATGAATGTGAAATAACGCCATCAGCATAAATTGCCAACTGCCGCCCGGTTTTATAACTCGGACATACTCCGCGTGAATTCCCTGCCTGCCCGCTATTTCGGACGGACGGCAGCCACCTCACGCATCACCGCATATCAAGCTTTATAATTTTACCATGTTTTTTGTCAAAAGTCAACATTTTCCGCAATCATTTACACTTACTTTACATTTTCATTCCCTTCCGCGTACCGCTTATTATCCGTCCTTCCGCATTTTTCTGTTGTAAACATTTTTGCAAACGTATTGCCGAAAGCGCGATATTGAGTTATAATATAAGGAAACATACGCAAAAGACTGAAAGGAACATATATAATGAAGCTTGGTATAGTGGGTCTGCCGAACGTCGGCAAGAGCACCCTTTTCAACGCCATAACCAACGCGGGAGCCGAAGCCGCGAACTACCCCTTCTGCACCATAGAGCCCAACGTGGGCATGGTCGCCGTACCCGATCACCGTCTCGACGTTCTCGCCGAAATGTACAATCCCGAAAAGTACACCCCCGCCATCATCGAATTCGTTGATATCGCCGGTCTGGTCAAGGGAGCCTCCGAGGGCGAAGGTCTGGGCAATAAATTCCTTGCCCATATCCGCGAGGTGGACGCGATCATCCACGTCGTCCGCTGCTTCGAGGATTCCAACGTCATCCACGTCGAGGGCGGAGTCGATCCCATGCGCGACGTCGAGATAATCAACATGGAGCTTATCTACTCCGACCTTGAGATCATCGACAAGCGCATCGACAAGGATCAGAAGCTGCACAAGGGCGACAAGTCCTACGCCGCCGAGATAGCTCTTCTCGAGCGTGTCCGCGATGAGATGAACAACGGAGTATCCGCCCGCGCCATCGCCTTCACCGACGACGAAAAGGAGATCATGGACGCCATCCCTCTCATCTCCCGTATGCCGGTCATCTACGCCGCAAACGTGGGCGAGGACGAAGTCGGAGGAGAGTACGAGCAGAACGAAGCCTACATCAAGCTCAAGGCTCTTGCCGAAAGCGAAAATTCCGCGGTCATGCCGATATGCGCTTCTCTCGAATCCGAGATAGCTCAGCTTGAGGGCGACGAGAAAAAGGAATTTCTGGCCGACCTCGGAATCCCCGAAAGCGGTCTCGACCGTCTCATCAAGGCTTCATATTCTCTGCTCGGCCTCATGAGCTTCCTTACGGCAGGTCCCAAGGAGGTACGCGCCTGGACGATAAAGAAGGGCATGAAGGCTCCCCAGGCAGCCGGCAAGATACATACCGATTTCGAGCGCGGCTTTATCCGCGCAGAGATAGTGAGCTATGACGACCTTATCGCCTGCGGCTCCATGAACGCCGCGAAGGAAAAGGGTCTGGTCCGCTCCGAGGGCAAGGACTACGTCATGAAGGACGGAGACGTTACCCTGTTCCGCTTCAACGTCTGATTTCCGCCGGCAGCCCGGTCACTGTGTGACATGGGAGCTGGATCGGCGCGATAACACGGCAAAACAAAAACTCGGCAGAGTACCCGTCAAGGTGAGTACTCTGCCGTTATTTTTTCTATATAATACCGCTTATGCCGCCGTGACTGAATCGGGTTTTATTCTCAGTCCTCGCAGGCTGCCTTCGCGGAGGTTATGGGACGGATGATATCGGGGTCGAACTTGGGAGTGCGGTTGTAGTAGTACAGACCGTTGACCTCCTGCTCTATGTCGGTGAGCTGCGTATAGCAGAAGCCGCAGAGCGAAGGATTGGAAAGCAGCGCCTCGGTAAGTCCCTTATATCTCTCGATGAATTCCTCGGGCGTTGCGGGACGGTTGCCGTAGCCCCAGCCCTTTTCGGGATTTTCGGGCTGCCACCAGATTCCGCCGTACTCGGAGATGAAGGACAGACGGCGGGGCGTGCGTCCCTCTGTGGTGCAGATGCCGTTGTCGCCGTTGTCGGGCGCGCCAATTTTGAGATTGTGCTCGCGGAAATTATCGGGATTCTGATCGTAGTTGTGAGCGTCCACTATATCGGTGATCACGTGCTTCCAGCCGGAGCAGTCTATGACCGGACGGGTGGGGTCGAAGGCCTTGGTCATGTCGTAGATCGCCTTTATCAGCCAGGGGTTCTGGTTTGACTGGGTCTCGTTGAAGGGACACCAGCCTATGACGGCGGGAGAGTTGACGTCGCGCTCTATCTCGGAGAGCCATTCGGGAACGTATCCCTGCCATGCGTCGGGAGAAGCCAGATCGCAGCACCAGTTGGCGTGCTCGTCCCATACTATATAGCCCATCTTATCGCAGTGATAGATGAAGCGGGGCTCGAATATCTTCTGATGCAGGCGCGCGCCGTTGAAGCCCATATCCATGGAACGTCTGATGTCGGCGATAAGCTCGCTGTCTGTGGGGGCGGTATAGATACCGGTGGGATAGAAGCCCTGGTCGAGGATAAGACGCATGAATATTGATTCGCCGTTGATATAGAAGCGGTGAGCCTCGTCATCGTAGGCTACCGTGCGCATACCGAAATAGCTCTTCACATGGTCAAGCTCGGTCTTGCCGTTTTCCATAAGGTAGAGATCCAGATCGTAAAGCTCGGGATTCTTGGGCGACCAGAGGTGGATATCGCCGTCAAGCTCTATTTCGAGTCTCACATTGTCGCCGTTTACCGGAGCCGCGCCGGAGATAACGTATTCTCCGCCGAAGGATACCGTGGCGATAAAGGTCTTGTTGTGGGCGTTGACGGCAGTCGCCTCGATGGTGAGCATATTCTCGCTGACTATCGTGGTGTACTTTGTCTTTTCGATACGGCTTGCGGGTACGGCTTCGAGCCACACGGTCTGCCATATACCTGTGGTACGGGTGTAGGAGCATCCGCCGGAATAATAGTTCATGCACTGCTTGCCGGCAGGCTGACGGCCCGAGCGGAGATTGTCGTCTGCGCAGACGGTGATATCGTTCTCGCCGGTCTTGAGCGCGTCGGTAATATCGAAGTAAAAGGGAGTGTATCCGCCTATATGACGGCCTACGCTCACGCCGTTCACATATACCTCGGCGGCATAGTCGCAGGCGTCGATATGAAGGAGAACGCGGTCGGTGGGATCAAGGTCGTCGCGGAAGGGATGATTTATCTTCGTCTTGTACCATACGCATTCCATAAAGTCCTTGTTGTTCACTCCCGACAGCTCGCTTTCGGGGCAGAAGGGAACGATTATCTTTCCTTCAAAGGAGGGAAGATTCCATATCCTGCGTTCACGGCCGCTCTTCGCGCTGTCGATATAGAAATCCCATTCGCCGTTGAGATTGAGCCATTTGTCGCGTACAAACTGCGGGCGGGGGTATTCGGGTCTCGGCTGATTCATGGTAATATTTCCTTTCAATAATAGTTGTATATGTTATGTGCGGTAATGACGGGTCTGTGTCTCTTTACCGGATTATACCATATCCGGAGAAGATTTTCAAGACCTGTTGAACATATTCCGCGGCCCGACGGTATTATAAATGTCGGCGGTCTTACGGGAAATATGCATTATGCCGCGCAAATTCATCATATACGCTTGATTTACCGTACCGCGGTGTGATATAATCCGGAGTATGAAAACAGATGATAAAAACGAAAAAAACAGAGCGGGATACATAAAGCACGATTTCGCTTCGCTGGCTCTCATTATGCAGCTCGCGGTGATGACGGCATCCGCCGTATACAATCTGCTCTATTCGCTCAACGTGGAGGGCACAGTGTCGAAAAGCGGAGCGTATATCCTGTCATGGGCGGCGCTTGTCTGCTACGCCGTCGGCGCGGCGTTTACTCTCCGTTCCGGAAGACGCGACATAGCCGCGCTCCAGTTAGTGCTGTGGTCGATAGCTCTGGCGGGCTTCGGCTTTTACGCGGCGGACAAGCTGTTCGGGTTGTCCATCGTAGTGCCCGCGATAGAGATGACCGCCTTTCTGAGGCTGATGACCGTGATATTCACTCTGCCGCTGCTGGCGTACAACATCATAATAGCCTCGGCGGTAAGCATTCCCTGCGCATTTATTCTCGCGCTCATGCCCACGCTCATGCTTGAGATAATATACATAGCGGCCTTTGCGAAATTCCGCCGCGCCGAGAGTACCGAAAAGGAGAGTGCCGGCAGGTCATGAAAGAACGTCTTCACATAAAGCTCCCGATAATCGTGGAGGGACGCTACGACAAGGCAAGGCTCACCTCGGTCGCCGACGCTCACATAATAACCACCGAAGGCTTCGGCATCTTCCGCGAGACCGAAAAAAAGGAGCTTATCCGCCGCCTCGCGTCAAAGGGCGGAGTAATAGTTCTCACCGACAGCGACGGCGCGGGGCTGGTGATACGCGGCTATCTGAAAAGGATACTTCCTCCGGGAAGCATACACAATCTCTATATCCCTCCGACGGCGGGAAAGGAAAGGCGCAAGGAAGCTCCGTCAAAGGAAGGACTGCTGGGTGTCGAAGGCATGGACTGCGATATTCTGTACGATCTGCTCCTGCCCTTCTCCGACGAAAGCACGGAAGCCGCCCCGGACGCCAATGAGCTGACCAAAGCCGAATTCTATTCCGACGGCTTTTCGGGAGGAAAGGACAGCGCCGCGCGCCGTCTCATGCTCTGCGAATACCTCTCTCTGCCGAAAAATCTCTCGGCAAACGCGCTTCTCGAAGCCGTGAATATGCTGGGACTGCGCGGCGGCTACGAGAGCTTCCTCAAAAAGAACAGTGAAAGCGGGAATGATATAAAAGATGACTGACCTTATCAAAAAATATCTGACAAAATACCGTGAGCTTATCGTATACGCGATATGCGGCGCGCTGACCACAGCGGTGGATTTCGGAGTATACGCTCTGCTCACCCGTTTTACCGACTGCGGAGAGGTCATGGCGCAGACAGTCTCGGTTGCCGCCGCCATAGTCTTCGCCTTCGCGGTAAACAAATGGATAGTGTTCCGCGACACGGACAACGGAGGAAAGACGCTGCTTGCCCAGTTCGTGTCCTTCGCTTCCATGAGAGTGCTGTCGGGAGCTTTCCAGACCTTCGCGCTCTGGCTGTTCTCGGTCAGGCTGGGGATGTACGATCTGGCGGTAAAGGCGGTGATCGCCGTCGTAGTGGTGATCCTCAATTACATATTCAGCAAGCTCTTCATATTCAGAAAGAAATAAACACAGGCGAAAGGAAGAACACAGTATGACTTACAATGTAGCCGTAAAGGACAGCATCGACTTTGCCGGCGTACCCGAAGCTCTTATAGACAATTACCGCTGGAGAGAGGGCTACGCTCCCTATGCCTCGGCGAAGCTCATATACGTCAGGGGAACGGGACTCGCCCTGCTCATGAAATGCCGCGAGGAAAACCCGAAAGCGGTATACGACAGCTTTTTCGATCCCGTCTACCGGGACAGCGCGCTCGAATTCTTCTTCTCGCTTGACAGGATAGGCGAAACCGAAGACGGGCTCTATCTCAACTGCGAAATGAACTCGAAGGGAACGGCTCTCATGGAATTCGGACGCCGCAAGCCCGATCATCACCGTCTCGACAGCATAGCCGAGCCTCCGAAGGTAAAAGCCTTCAGAGAGGGAGACTGCTGGTGCGTATGCACCGTATTTTCGGATGAGCTTATCGAAAAGCTCTTCGGACGCAGGCTGAATATCGGAGATACCTTCTGCGGCAACTTCTACAAGTGCGGAGACGACACCGACATTCCCCACTTCGGAATGTGGTCGCCCGTCATGACCGAAACGCCCAACTTCCACCGTCCCGATTATTTCGGAACCTTTATCATAGGCTGAACGCCGGGAGAACATACCATGCCCGATTTCATGATTTCTCTGCCCTTCGCGGCAAAGCTGCTGATGAACCAGGACGACGATATCCTGCAGTTCTGCAGCAGGACCACAGGCGCGCTCATCTCCTTCAACGAGGCATACCTCGAAAGAGCGAGAGACCTGGGAGAGGTCTCCGCATACAAGACGTTTTCGCCCAAACAGCTCCGTCATATCCAGGACGCGAGCGAGGTACTCGAAAATCCCGAGGGCTTCATCGCGCTTCCCCGCTGCGCCGAAATGGATACGAAGGCTCTCATGCTGGAATTTGCCTCGAACATAGGCTCCCAGACGGGAAGCGAGCTGAAAAAGGCGGCTTCCGCGCTTTTCGGCAGCAGGATAGCGAAATACCAGAAGGTGCTTGAAAAGACCGGCCATACCGCCGACTGGGAGAGCTTCATCCTCGGCAAGTATTCCGGGATAGTCAGAAAATGGTGCGAGGACAACTCCCTTCCCTTCACGGAGGAGTATATAGAACAGCCCGACGACATTCCGCAGGAGGGCGAAATAGAGCTCGGCGAAGAGGATACGCCCATCGGCGAAGGCGATACCTGTTCCGAAGAGCCCTGAGCGTTTCGTTAATTAGGTAGTCAGTAAATTATTTACAATTCGGTATAGCTGTGTTAACTACTGCCGCGCCAAAGGGTGATATAATAATTCCGTAAGATTCAAACATTCATGCAAACAACGGAGGTATTTACCATGTGTGCATACAAGCTCGTTAAGGTCGAACCCGAAAAGAAGACCAACGCTGCCGCTGTCATTCTGACCATCCTCGCTTCTCTGGCTGTCATAGCCGCTGCCGCTTATATCATCTGCAAGAAGCTCGGCATTTCCTGCCCTGTCTGCTGCTGCAATGACGACTGCTGCTGCGATGACGACTGCTGCTGCGGCGATGATTGCTGCTGTGACGACGACTGCTGCTGCGATGACTGCTGCTGCGGCGAAGAAGCAGAAGACGACTGCTGCGAGTGCTGCTGCGAAGAAGCCGAGGCTGACGCGCCCGCATCCGACGCCGAATAATCACATATCGTGACGACCGATCCGCGGAGAGATCCGCGGATTTTTTTATTCACAAAATCCCGCAAACAATTCACATACTATTGACAAAATACATTTTTTGTGGTACAATACGCGAAGGTAGTGTGGTCGTGCTTTACGGTCACGTCCGAATAAAAATTTTCATAAAGGAGATTTACCACCATGAAAACAGCAAAGATCCTTTCCGTTGTTGTAGCAGCTATCATGCTTCTCACGATCGCGGCAAGCGCAGCAGCTCCCGTTTACGTAATCGACCTTACAAACGCCGACAACGTAGCTAACTGGGGCGGCATCCACAGCGAAAACATTTCTTACGACGAGGCTGAAGGCGCAACTCTGTTCGAAGTAACAGACAGTGACCCCTACGCTCTCTACAGCATCGCAGCAGAGGACCAGTTCACCGGCGCTGACTACAGATGGGTAAAGATCTGCTACAAGGCAAACTCTGACGGCAACGACTTCGGTACGACACAGTTCTTCTGGAAGAACGAGCAGTACAGCGGACCCGTAGCTGAAACAAACTTCAACTGGGACCGTGAAGAAGAAGGCGCATGGGTCGAGACAATCGTTGAGATCCTTCCTAACGTAGAAGACGCTTGGGATTCCACTCTCCAGGGCTTCCGTCTTGATCCCTTCCAGCAGGGCAGCTACTCCGCAGAAGAGAAGATGTGGGTTAAGTACATCGCTTTCTTCGCAACAGAAGACGACGCTAAGGCTTACACATTCGCTCCCGTTGCAGCAGCAGAAGAGCCCGCAGCAGCAGAAGCTCCCGCAGAGGCAGCTGACGTTGTAGTAGCTCCCGCAGCTCAGACCGCTGATATGTTCTCCGCAGCTATCGTTGTTCTTGCAGTTTCCGCACTCGCAGGCGCAGCTGTATGCTCCAAGAAGCACTGAGCAAATGTATTTCACAGAATAAAGAATATTAAATAATCTTTTCCGGCGCGCAGATTGCTGTGCGCCGGTTTTTTATTGCCGTAAAACATTTGCAAAACAGCTTAATCTTGAAGATAATTACTTGATTTTTCACGCCGTTTATGATATCATTATACACGGCAGGACTTTATATTGAAAACAACAACGAAAACATAAATCCGGTCCTGTGACCGGCAAAAGAGGAGAAATCATGGAAAAATTAGCTTTGCTCGGCGGAGAGAAAACCGTCACATGTACGCCTCCGGAAGAGCTGTTCCGCTGGCCGATAATCACGCCCGAAGATGAACAGGCGGCAATGGACGTAATCCGTCAGAATAAATTCTCCGGAACCGACATTACCGAAAAGCTCCAGGAAGAATTCGCCGCATGGCAGGGAAGAAAATACGCCATAGCCTACTGCAACGGCACCATGTCGCTGACCTCGGCAATGTTCGCTATCGGTCTCGGCTTCGGCGACGAGATAATATGCCCCACCAAGACCTACTGGGGAAGCGTTTCCCAGGCGATCAACTTCGGAGCCTCCGCCGTATTCTGCAACATCAACGAGATGCTCAGCATGGATCCCGCCGATCTTGAACGCTGCATCACTCCCAAAACCAAGGCTATCATGGTCGTCCACTATTTCGCCTATCCCTGCGATATGGACCCCATCATGGAGATAGCGCGCAAGCATAATCTGTACGTTATCGAGGACTGCTCACACGCCCAGGGCGGTATGTACAAGGGCAAAAAGCTCGGCACCTTCGGCGATATCGCCGCAATGTCGCTCATGAGCGGAAAGTCCTTCGCCGCAGGAGAGCTGGGTATGCTCGTCACCGACGACCGCAGGCTCTATGAGCGCGCAATGGCATTCGCGCACTACGAGCGCAACAACGCCTCCTACATCACCGAATCCGAGGACCTCAAGGATTACTTCCATATCGCTCTCGGCGGCGCGAAGGGACGCGCAAATCAGCTCTGCTCCGCTCTTGCCCGCGGTCAGCTCAAGCACTACGACGAGCGCTGCGCCGAGATCAGAAAGGCAATGAACCGCTTCTGGGACAACCTCGAAGGACTTCCCGGAATCAGGGCTATCCGCGTTGACGAGAGCACAGGCTCCAACATGGCTGGCTGGTACTGCCCTCACGGAGCATATCATCCCGAAGAGCTGCAGGGTCTGCCCGTAGGCAAATTCTGCGAGGCTGTACGCGCCGAGACGAATTACCCCTGCTGGGACGG
>JAZQNC010000113.1:0-4673 GCA_045627165.1 Eubacteriales bacterium | reverse complement strand
CATCATGTCGTAGCCGAGGTATACGGAGCAGGCTTCGTCAAAAGCGAGCTTGAAATGTCCCATGCCTGCCGACGTGTGGTGACGGATACCGCTGCGTCCCACCTTGATGTGCTTGGTCGGGAGATTTTCGATTTCGGCAACGCCGCCGCATCCGAAGAATTCTTCCTCGATGGGTTCGCCGGTAAAGCGTCCTTCGCCGGAATATACGATGAGCTTACCGCCCTCGGTGATGCAGTTGGCGTATGTGAAGTCACCCGCGGCGATACGACCCTCATCGGAGCCCCATCCGCAGCCGGGATCGGCTTTGGCGAACATCTTGTGGTCGGTGACAACACCCTTCTTTTCCATGAGAGATTCGGCAATCGGTCCGCAGTGGAAAAGGATCACCTTGTCGGGATCGTCGCCGTAGTTATTGTTCCAGTCAAGGCACATGGTAGGACGTTCCGAAGCGAACTGCATTGCGCGCATGGTGATGGCGGAACACAGGTCTATCTCGCAGGAAGCGACTATGCCGCGGTCATTGAGATAGCCGAGAAGCACGCAGGGCGCGATGCCGAGCATATCATGCATCTCATCCCAGCAGCGCACGGTTACGCAGTCAAGGTGATAGATCTCGATGAAATCGTCGATGACCACGCTGACCTTTGCCAGCATATTCATCTTGTTCGAGGGAACGCGGGAGAAATCGGAATAGTTTTTCAGCTCCTCAACGCGCTTTACTATCTTTTCGTCCCCGTCGGAATATTTTGATACTCTGTGCATGAGCTCGGAAAGATCATACGCTTCGACGGAGATACCGTATTTCTGGAGAGTGATCTCGTCGTAGCGGACGGTCTTGAATTTCGTTGTTCTCGCACCGATTGCGCCAATGGAGAAACGTCTCATGCCCTTTACCATACGGCAGACCATTGCGAAGTCGTTGAGGTTCCTGCGGAAAGCGTCCGAAAGAGGATGAACGACGTGAGGCTCAAATACCGTAAAGGGGAGATGATACTGGTGGAAAACATCCATTATGGAGAACTTGCCGCAGAAGGCGTCGCGGCGGCGGGCAAAGTCCATCTTTCCTATTTCATCGGGATACGCCTGAATGAGAATGGGTGTACCGCAGTCGATAAGCGCGGCAACGGCGCCGTTTTCATCGCCGAAGTTGGGAAGGCAGAGGATAACTCCGTCATATTCTCCACGGTGGCTTTCGAGCCATTTTGCGTAAAGCATACCCTCGTCACGGCCTTCGACCGCGCCGTAACGTGTCATGCTTTCATCTGCGATAATATAGCCGTATCCTGCGTCGGTAACTGCCTTGATCATTTCACTGCGCGCCGAGGCAATGAGAGTTTCCGGGAAAAATCCGCGGTTTCCGAAATAAAGAGCGAAGGTTGTCATATATGTTTCTCCTTATATATTATGTAAGCTGATAAACAGTCGATTCCAATCACGATTATTATATTATAAATCAAAACTCAGTATGTTAACGCAATGTAAACAGTTGTACGCTCTTGACAATAACGCGATGATGGAGTATAATCAGTTCAACATATTTTATTTCCGGGGTCGCCGAATATAATGAGAAAAATAAAAGACAGGTTTTGTCTTCCGACTGAGCGTCTGATAGCGTCGTGGTGCGCGGCTGCGGCGGTCATTCTGTGTATAACCGACGGAGTGTTTTTTGAAAAGGAATTTGCCGACAGCGTAAGCGCTGTAAAGGCCGGAGCGCTGTTTGCCGTATGTTTTGTGATATTTACCGCAGCGGCGGTATTTATTCCGAAGCTGATAAAAAAGACGGTAAATACCGATGATTATGCGCTTGCTCTGTCTGTGGGCGTATATGCGTATTTGCTGGTGATGGTAAAATTCGATACCCTTTTCGTTGCCGGTGTTTCTGCCGTCGCCGCACTTACGGTGGGGTATCTGGCGTACAGCGACAGACTTAAGCTCGGAAAGCTGACCTTCGGAGCACCGGCGGCGCTGACCGTGTGCGGAGCGGCGGCAATATTCTGCTGCGCCTTTATCGCAAGGGAGACGGTCTGCCGTTATCTGACCTACAGCGCGCCCAATTTTGACTTCGGCATATTCGTAAATATGTTTCACAATATGAAGGAGTCGTTTTCGGCGGTGACGACCTGTGAGCGTGACGGGTTGCTTTCACATTTTGCCGTACACGTCTCGCCCGTATATTATCTGCTCCTTCCGATATACGCTATTTTCCCGCATCCCGAAACTCTACAGATATGTCAGGCGGTAATTGTCGTCTCGGCTGTGATACCCCTCTTTCTTATCTGCCGTACCCGCGGACTTTCATACAAGCTCACCGCTGTTGTCTGCGCCGCTTTCTGCTTTTATCCGGCGGTTTCGGGCGGATGCTTTTACGATATCCACGAAAACTGCTTCCTGCTTCCGCTTCTGATGTGGTGCTTTTATTTCTTTGAAAAGCACCTCTGCATACCTGCCTATGTCTTCGCCCTGCTGGTGCTGACGGTAAAGGAAGACGCCTTCGTATATATTGTGTTTTTCGCTCTGTTCCTCATCGTTGCGAAAAGAAAATACCTTCACGGTATGATCCTCGCCGTATCGGCTCTTCTTTACTTTGCGGGCGCGTCCTATATACTCAAAACCTACGGTGAGGGTATAATGTCGGGACGCTATCGGAATTTCATAGTGGGAGACGGCGGGCTTGTAAGCGTGGTAAAGAACGTTTTCGCCGATCCCGCGCTTGCGGTCTCCGAGATATTCGAAAAGGAAAAGCTCGAATTCATAGCCCAGATGCTGCTGCCGCTGGCGTTTGTGCCGTTTATGGCGAAAAAGCCGGAGAATATGCTGCTCATTCTTCCCATGCTGCTGATAAACGTGATGACCGACTATCAGTATCAGTATTCGATATATTTCCAGTATGTGTTCGGAAGCACTGCCTTCCTGTTCTACTGCTCGGTGCTTAATCTGGCGGATATGTCTGCGGGGACAAAGCGTACATTAACTGTCATGATGCTCAGCGTGAGTATGCTTTTCTTTGCCTCTACCGTATGGCAGAAGGGAGCATATTCGGATAAGTATGAAAGATTCGGCTGGGAATATAAGATAATGGACGAGGTCACGGGCGATATACCGGATGACGGCTCTGTCTGCTGTTGCACCTTCCTGCTTCCTCATCTCGCACAGCGAAGCGTGATATATCCTCTCGACAGCGCGCATAAGGATGAATGTGAATATGTGGTAATCGACCTCAGATACGAGAAATACGAGGAAGCGGTTATAGAGCAGTACGTCGAAAAAGGCTATGAGCAGACAGATTACCGCGAGGGTATAATCGCGGTGTTCAGAAATCCCGCCGCCGAACAGGTGCGCGGTGAAAGGACATTACCGAAATGACAAGCGAAGAAGAGCTGAGACTGTCGCGTTACAGAGAAGTATCTGTTCTTGACGAAGGGCATGACGTATGGATCGTCAGGCGGGACGGCAGCGAACAGCTCATGGTGCGCAAGCGTCTGAAAATATACAACGGCGATATATATGCCTTTCTGCGGCTTCATCATATAGAGAATACCCCATATATCTACGAGGCCGTTGAGGACGGCGATACTCTGATAGTCATCGAGGAATATATCAACGGAAAAACTCTGGAACAGGTTCTCGAAGAGCAGAAGGTGCTGCCTGAAAATAAGGCTGTGGAGTATATGCTTGCCCTGTGCGGCATAATAAGCGAGCTGCATCACGTCAATCCCGCCATAGTGCACAGGGATATCAAGCCTTCAAACATAATCATCACACCCGACGGACAGCTCAAGCTTATCGACCTCAACGCTGCAAAATATCAGGACAGCAGCAAGAGCCGTGATACCACGCTGCTCGGCACAGAAGGCTATGCCGCGCCCGAACAGTACGGCTTCGGAGCATCGGACACCCAGACAGACATCTATGCGGCAGGTGTGCTCTTCAACGTAATGCTGACCGGAGTGCTTCCTCAGGAAATGACAGCTCCCGGAGCTGTGGGCGAAATAATAAAAAAATGTACCCGTCTGGAGCGCAGCGAAAGGTATATAAGCGTTGACCTGCTAAAAAACGACCTTGAGATTATCGCGGGGCTCAGCAAAAGCATAAACCCCAACGGCAGCAAAGCCGCTGACGATGAAGAAAGCGGCAGTGTCGCAGCCAGGGGAATAATCATAGGTCTTATTACGCTGATCGGAAATCTTCCCGGTTTCCGCAGCGAGGGCATACTGCACAAAGCAATAAGTGCTGTTCTTTACATTGCAGCCTTCGGGGCGATAATTTACGGCGGAATGAGCATGAGCGGTTCTGCCGGAGAAAAGGTTCTTCTGACTCTTGCCGTGCTGAGCGTTTTCATTGCTGAGGTGCTTTTTATCGGCAACTGCGGAGGCGTGTTGGAAAAATTTGCCAAAACCGAGCCCGGACAGCCTGTTCCGAAAAAGAAAACAGCACTCGGCGCATTTCTGGTATTCATTGCGGTATGCGCGTTTTATGCGGTTCTTATGATGCTGTTCGGATTCTGAATGCAGAATTGATTAAAGACTTAATATTTTAATGTTATGGAAAAGAAATCGACAGCCTCGCTTGACGAGGTTCTTAAATCCTCCGATAAAAGACATATCGGCAAACTTCTCAGGGATAACTCTCAGAGCTTTGTGCAGGACGAACGACCCTATTATGAATACATAAAG
>JAZQNC010000112.1:0-9758 GCA_045627165.1 Eubacteriales bacterium | reverse complement strand
GTGAGCACATCGTCTATCAGAATACAGCGTTTCAGCGCGATATATCCCGTATATCCCTCGTCGATACCGTAGGAGCCGCCGGCGTTTATAAATCTGTCCTCGGCGTTCAGGGCTTTCTGGGACAGTCCTTTTCCGACGTATGTCAGAGCGGGTATGTATTCGATCCCGGTGTATTCCGCCACAGCCCTTGAGATAAGCTCCGACTGGTCGAAGCCGTACTCGGTTATCTTTTTCGGCGAGCGGGGAACTCCGCAGATAAAGCTGTCACGGGTGAAGTCCAGCCCCTTTTCGGCAAGCTTTTTTGACATTTCCCACGCCAGAAAGTTTATCGCGTTGGGACGGCGGGTTTCCTTCAGCGAAAGCACAAGCTCACGGCACATGGAAGATGAGCCGATGGAAGGAGAACCCTCCGCACCGTATTTTTCGCTTATATAACCGCCGAGAAAGGTATGGGTGCGGCAGCCCAGCGGAAGCAGTATCTTTTCGTTTTCATACTCCGCACATTCCCGACGCCATTTTTCCAGACATGACGGGCAGACCGAACAGGTCACGCTTTCGTCTATGCCCGTTCCGCAGAACACGCAGGTATGGAGAGAATGCCAGTCGAGGAGCTTCATATCAGACGCTTATCCACTTGCGAAGCACGCCCTCGGCGCGCGCGTCGGCTATGATATGCGCCGTAACGTATTCGTCGCCGTAGTCAACGTCGGTCACCGTGGCGAGCTGGTAGGCGGTGTTCAGCGCGCCCTGCTCGGAATTGGGTATGCGGAGAGTGAGACGGCGCTTGCCGTTGAGCACCATGCTTTCGAGGCGGCTTATCAGCCTGTCCACGCCCTGCCCCGTCTTTGCCGAGATATAAACGCAGTCGCTGACCGGAATATCGGTAAAGCGGGGTATGTCATACGCCGGACGGTCGCATTTGTTGAACACGTAGAGAACGGGCTTGTCGGAGGCTTCGAGCTCGACAAGCAGAGAACGGGTGACTTCGGTCTGGGCAGCGTAGTTTTCGTCGGAGGCGTCTATCACCACAAGCACTATATCCGCCCAGCGCACCTCGTCAAGCGTGGATTTGAAAGCCTCGATAAGGTGATGGGGAAGAGAACGGATAAAGCCTACCGTGTCGGTGAGCAGCACCTCCTCGCCGCAGGGCAGAGCATATCTTCTGGTTGTGGGGTCGAGGGTGGCAAAGAGCTTGTCCTCGGCAAGTATGCCCGCGTCGGTGAGATAATTCAGCAGAGTGGATTTTCCCGCGTTGGTGTAGCCCGCTATGGCGATCTGCTTCGTGCCCGATTTCTCGCGGCGCACGCGCTGTGTGGCTCTGTTCTTTTCCAGCTCCTCGAGCTGTTCGCGCAGCATTGCCATGCGGCGGCGCAGATGACGGCGGTCGGTCTCCAGCTTTGTCTCGCCGGGACCTCGCATGGCGATATTTCCGCCCTGCTGACGGGACAGCTGGGTTCCCTTGCCTATCAGTCTCGGCGCGGTGTACTGCAGCTGCGCAAGCTCCACCTGAAGCTTGCCTTCGCCCGTGACCGCGTGAAGCGCGAAAATGTCGAGAATGAGCATGGAACGGTCTATCACTCTCACATCGCCCGACATTCCGTCTTCGAGATTCTTTATCTGGGAGGGAGAGAGCTCGTCGTTGAAAATAACTATGCCTATTTCGTTTATCGCGCAGGTTTCGGCAAGCTCGGCAAGCTTTCCGCTTCCGATATAGGTCGAAGGATCGGGCGTGGCGCGGGGCTGTATCACTCTTGCAGCAGTCTCTATACCCGCTGTCTCGGCGAGCCGTTCAAGCTCGTCGAGAAGTATTTCGGTGTCGTCCGCGTTGTCGCGGGTCATCACGCCCACGAGAACGGCGCGGGTGTTTTCCTTGTTTTCGGTAATTATACTCATATACCTGCAGAACGGTTCCTTTCAGAAAGGGATTGTCGGATGGACGGACGTATCGGGGCGCGCCTATTTTTCAAAATGCCTCTTTACGGCCTCGAAGGATTCGCTGCTTATGCAGTGCTCTATACGGCAGGCGTCGTCCGCGGCGGTCTCGCGGTCAACTCCCAGCGACATGAGCGCGTCGGTAAGGATGCGGTGACGCTCGTATATCGTGTGAGCTGTGTCGTACCCGTCGGAGGTGAGCGTTATGTATCCGTTTTCGTCAACGTCTATATACCCGCCGCTTTTCAGCAGCGATACGGCCCTGCTCACGCTGGGCTTCGAGTAATTCATATATTCCACTATATCTATCGAACGGACGCGCTCAAGCTTTTCCGACAGTACGAGAATGGATTCGAGGTACATTTCCCCGGATTCGGCAAGTCTCAATTCATTTTCCCCCCGCTGACGCCATGTAATTGCGATCGATGTTGTTTTACATTATATTTTAATGTATTTTCGGGCGAAAGTCAATATTTTTTCGGTGAATTATATCTCTGCGCAAAAAAAGCCGGACCGCACATTCGCACGATCCGGCAGATGAATTTACCGGTTTATGAATCAAAATGAGGCACTCGGAGACGGATATATACAATGCGGGTTCATTACATAAATCAGAGTGTTTCGAACAATTCTCTTTATGTATCGGATACGTTCAACACACGTATAAAAGTTTTCGCCGGCCTTTTTCAAAAGGCCGATCCTTCCCCGTTCTCCAATGTTCTCCGCGTATCTTACAGTCCGTACTTTGCGATCTTCTCGCGGAGGAAATCGGCAGCCATGGCGATGTCCTTTTCGGGAGTTTCGCCAACTTCACGCTCGATGGTGAGGAAGCCGTCGAAGCCTGTACCCTTGAGGGCGGGAAGGTATGTGTCGAAGTGTACGTTGCCCTCGCCGAGAGGAAGCTCAAGGTAGCCGCCCTGCTCGAGCATTATGCCGTCCTTGGCATGGGTGTGAACGATGTACTTTTTTAGCTCGTCAACGGCGGTGACAGGGTTGTCGCCTACGCACATAACGAGGTTGGCGGGGTCGAAGTTTACGCGGACGCCCATAGCTCCGAGAGAATCAAGGAAGTCGCGGAGTACGCACGCCTTTTCGGGACCGGTCTCGACTGCAAATGCGGCGTCCATGGAATCCGCGTATACGGCAAGCTCACGGCACGCCTTGCGCATGATCTCCTTGGTCTCACATTCCTCTGCGGGAACGGTGCCGATGTGAGTTGTAACGACATTGCATTCAAGCTTCTTTGCAAGGTCTACCACTCTCTTGGACTTTTCGATAAGCTCGGGGTTGAGGTCGGGATTTGCGAAGCCGTGTCCGAAGTCGCCGCAGAGCGCGGAGAATACCAGACCGTTGGACTTTACGACGTCAAGGGCTTCCTTTATCTGATCGTTTGTCCAGTTGATCTCTCCGCCGGTAGCGTATTTCTGAATACCCTGAAGACCGAGGTCAGCGGCCTTTTTTACGCCTGTAAAGAAATCGGTACGGAAGGATTCGACCATTACACCAATTTTCATTGTTTTTCTCCTTGTATGTATGTTGATTTGATTATTCCGGATCCTATGCGACTATTATACTATGATATGCCTTTTTTGTCAATGCAAATATCACGAAACGAGAGGTATTCTTATCGCGGCGACGGAAGCGGGAGGAAGAATCATGCTCTTTGAGGAGCAGGCGGATTTTACCGGAGCGACCGCGTCGGGATGCTCGAAGTCGTTGTGGGCGTGATAATCGTCACAGCTGAGCAGAGTAAGCTCCGCGCTGTCGGAAAGAGTTCCGCCGAGGATCTCGGGCTCAAGCGCAAGCTCGTTTTCCGCGTCGATGTTGGCGGCGGTTATCGTCAGCACGCCATCCTTTACCGATGCGGAAACGGTAAGGCGGTCAAGCTCCCGTCTTCCGCCGAAGTCGTAGGCAATTCTTCCCGCGTCGTTTACGGTGCGCACCGCTGTTCCGCCCTTGTGGGGACGGTACATATCGAAGACGTGATAGGTCGGTGTGACGCAGAATTTGTCGCCGCCCGCCAGGAAGAGACAGTGAAGGTTGTTGACCAGCTGTGCGGCGTTTGCCATGGCTACCTTGTCGCAGTTGTTGTTGAAGATGTTGAGAGTGAGGGCGCTGACCACCGCGTCGCGCATGGTTGACTGCTGCTCGAAGAGGTTATAGCCCTTGGAAGGTCCGCTTCCTCCGGGATGCCAGCAGCCCCATTCGTCCACGAAGAGCCGCGAATTGCCCTCCATGCCGAAGCCCTTTATTATCGACCAGTGGCGGTTGATTATGGTGTTCATCTCGCCCGCCTGCTCGATGAGCTTATACCATTCGTTCTGTGAGAAGTTCACGGGATCGCCGCAGCCGCCGCAGTAGTAGTGTACCGAATAGCCCCGCATGTGACGCTCGGAGGAACGGAAATTCTCCATGAAGCGGTGGGTCCATTCGTAGTCGGCGGCGTTGGGTCCGCAGCCTACCAGACAGAGTCCGCGGGCTGTATTGTCCATAAGCGCAGAATAGCGGCGGAAGGTGTCGCAGTAGACCTCGGGGGTCATGTTGCCGCCGCCTCCCCAGTTTTCGTTGCCCACTCCCCAGTATTTCACGTTGAAGGGTTCGGGAGAGCCGTTCTTTTCGCGGAGTTTTGCCATTGTGGTGGTTCCTTGAGGAGAGTTGCAGTAGTCCACCCAGTCGCGGATATCCATGGGAGTGGTCGCCGTCACGTTGGCGGCGAAATATGGCTCCGCGCCCACGAGACGGCAGAACCGTACAAATTCGTGTGTGCCTATCTGATTGGGTTCATAGCGTCCGTCGTTTGCGGTCCACCAGTTGACGCGCACGGGACGCTCCTCCCGTGGACCGATTCCGTCACGCCAGTCATATACCTCGGCGAAGCATCCTCCGGGCCAGCGGATGACGGGAGGCTCGATGGCGCGGAGCTTGTCCACCAGCTCGGCGCGGATCCCGTCGTAATTGTGGACAGGGCTGTCCTCGCCCACCCATACGCCGTCATAGAATACGCCGCCTATATGCTCGGAAAAATGTCCGTAGATTTCGGGAGCTATGCTGCCTATACGGTCGGGCAGCGATATGTAAAGCTTGCTCATGTGACTGTTCCTTTCGTTGATGTTTTATCTCCGTTAAGTAAACGTATCTGATGAAAAAATGGAATTCCGTTCATTCTTTTCTTTGTGAAGTGAATATGGCGGCGAGCAGAGCGCCGCAGAGTCCGCCGGTCAGCTTTCCGATTATAAGCGCGGTGGTAATCGTCGGCGCGTTGGAAGCGCAGAATGCGAGATGATCGCCGAAAACGTATCCTGCGCAGGTGAGAAAGGCGAATATTATCGTTCTTCCCTTTTCGTTCATGTCCGAAGCGAGAGAAAACACCGGAACGCAGTTTGCCAGAGAGGCTATCAGTCCGGTCTGGGCGGCTTCGTTTATTCCGAGCTTCGCGCCGAGGATGGAAAAGGGCTTTTTCAGCGCCCTCGACAGCAGCTCGGCTGCCACATAGGCTCCGGGAAGAGCGATGACCACGCAGACCACCACTCCGAGAGCGTCGTATATACTGCCAAGTCCGGGGATTATCACTATATCCGTAAGTGCTGTAAACACAGCGACAGCCGCGAAAACGCAGGCGGCGGCAGAAACCGCCCTGCCGAAGATTATGAAAATTTTCACGATCATATCGGGTATCAGCGCGAGGCAGAGAGCTATCACCGCGGCGGCGATCATCACCGGAACGAGTGACTGTATTATTACCCGAAGCTCATATCCCGCCGCAAGTCCTCCGGTCAGTACTCCGAAAGGAATGGCGACAAAGCCGAAAAGCATTCCCTTTGCCGCCGAGGCGCGGTGTTCCTTTTTCAGCATTCCCATGGCGACCGGAATATTGAATACTATGTTCGCTCCCATCATGGAGCCGAGTATCATTCCGTTCAGTCCCGCGGTATCGCCGTCCATTGCCTGTGCCAGAGGATAGCCGCCCATGTCGCAGGCAAGCAGCATTCCCGCTATGCCAGAAGGAAGCGAAGCCTCTGACAGTACTCCCTCGATGAGAGGGACGAAGACGAGTATCCCGCTCATGGTGAGCGCCAGCGAGCCGAAGGATTCAAAGCCCGCGGTGAATTTCTCACCCAGCTTCAGGCGGTTTCCGAAAATGAAATCCGCCGCTCCGACCAGCATACACAGCGCCGTGATGAGAATTATTACCTTGTCGGGAGTGTTTATAAATGAAAGATTCATGCGCGGAGAAGGTGGATCGCCATGCCGCAGAAATCCAGTGTGAGGTAGGCGGCGTTGAGCTTTCCCGCGTCGTTGTATATCATGCCCTCCGGCTCGAAGGTGAAGCCGAGACGCTGCAGATATTTCACGGCGCGTTCTATGAAATCGGTCTTTACCGCGATATGTCCGGTCTTTCCGAAGTAGGGGATTTTCAGAAATTCAAAGGTGTTCGCGCACATTATGCCGTTTTCGCCCTCCTCCGCGGAAAATCCGAAAAGCGTTTCGCCCAGCTCCGCCGCCTTTCTTGCCTCATCCGTTCCGCTGAGATTGAAGCCGATATGCGCAAGACGGAAATTGTACATCCTGGCAATCGCCGACTTTATATCGGCGGTTATTCCGGCGAAGTCTCCCGCCTTTATCTTCGCGCCGTCAGCCATGAAGGTGCCGCCGCAGGCAAGGACATTGCTCAGTCTGAGATAGTCGGAGAAATTGTCTTCGCCTATACCGCCTGTGGGGATGAATTTCGCTCCGGAGTAGGGAGAGGCGAGGGACCTGAGCATTTTTATCCCGCCTGCCGCCTCAGCAGGGAAGAATTTCACCGTGTCGAGACCGAGAGACAGAGCCTTTTCCACGTCTGTCGGAGTGGAGCAGCCCGGAGCGAAGGGAAGACCGATCTCCTTACAGCACTGCACGACTTCGGGATTGAGCCCGGGACTGACGGCAAATTTCGCGCCCGCTTTCGCGGCTTCTTCCGCCTGTTCGGGGGTCAGCACCGTTCCCGCGCCCACGAGCATATCGGGATATGCCCCGCTTATACGCTTTATCGCTTCGGCGGCGGCAGAGGTGCGGAAGGTTATTTCAGCCACGGGCAGACCTCCCTTTACCATTGCACCGGCAAGGGGAAGCGCGTCGTCGGCATTGTCAAGCTTTATTACCGGTATGAGTCCGTAATCGGACAGCTGTGAGAATATTTCATTCATCGGTTTCGCCTTTCGATTCTGTGGTATCGTCTGTATCGTACAGTTTGTACACTCTGTTATGGTGAGGAGCGTGCTTTTTCGGCTTGCTTTTTTCGCCTTCCTTTTTCGGGGTATAGTGCTTCACATAGCTTTCGATGTCCGCTCCCTGAGCTATCCAGCGGGTGAGAAGCAGAGCGCAGGTCATGCTGTCCTGCCCCGCGTCGTGATTGTCGAAGGATATGCCGTAGTATTTTCCCAGTGTTTTCAGCTTGTGATCGGGCGCGCCGGGGACAAGCTGCTTCGCCAGCTCAAGGGTGCAGATAAAGTCCATTTCGGGCATTTCCCTGCCGTAGAAGGCGAGAGTCTTTTTCAGATAGTTGAAGTCCGCCGTGGTCGCTCCGTGAGCCGCCACGATATTGTCGGTGAAAAGGTGGGAATATTTTTCCCATACCTCGGGAAAGGTCGGACAGCCCCGCACCATTTTCGGGGTGATGTGATGTATGCGGATATTCATCTCGCCGAATTCACATTCGGGATCCACCAGCTCGGTGAAGCTGTCGGTTATCACTCCGTCGTGTATTATCGCAAACCCGACGGCGCAGATCTTCGTGTTGTGCAGGTCGGCGGTCTCTATATCAAATACCGTAATGTCGCGCATATATCCTATCCTTTCGTCTTTCCGCCGATTAGCGTCAACCCGGCAGACAACAGAATTATACCATAGCGGGAAGAAAAAATCAATACTTATATGATCTTAGCTTCTTTACCGTTGACAAAAGGGGTGTATGCGCTTATAATATAGTCAGAACGAAATAAACGAAAGCGAGATAATACGAAATGAAAATACAGTTTCTCGGTACCGCAGCGGCAGAGGCTGTTCCGGCGATAATGTGCGCCTGCGACAACTGCAGAAGAGCGAGAGCGGCGGGAGGAAAGAATTACCGTACCCGTTCACAGGCTCTGGTGAATGACAGGCTTCTCATAGACTTCCCCTGTGATTCGCTGGCGCACTTCAACGCCAACGGTCTTGATTTTCTCGATATAAGCGATATCATCATCACCCACGCCCACGGAGACCATTTTTATCCTGTGGATCTGTTCTATTCACGTCCCGGCTTTTCTCATCCTCCGGCAGACTGGAAGGGTATCACCGTTCACGGCTCGGAGGATATCGCCTCCGACCTTGCCAATCTCGAAAAGGACACGAGAGGTCTTATGCGCTATGAGATGCTCACGCCCTTTACCGAATACGACATGGCGGGCATGAAGGTAACTCCTCTCCGCGCTCTTCACGGAACGGCAAATCCCTATATCTACATAATTGACGATGGTGAGAAGAAGCTGCTCTACGCGCATGACACCGACATATTCCCCGAAGCCACATGGGATTATCTGAAGGAGCATAAGCCGGTATTCGATTTCGTCACCATGGACTGCACCGAGGGCAACCGTGAGGATATAGGCTATCACGGCCATATGTGTCTCGGCAGAAACATAAAGTGCCGCGAAATGATGAAGGAATACGGACTGCTCGCCGACAATGCGGTGGTCGTACTCAACCATTTCTCGCATAACGGTCCCGATACCAATTACGACGACATGAAGCCTGTCGCCGCAGAGCACGGCTTTGACGTCTCATACGACGGAGCCGTATTCGAATTCTGACGACTGTTAAAACGGCAAAACGAAAGGGATGGGCTTTATGGAAATATCGGTAAAGGATCGGGAAACTCTGCGTGCTCTCGCGCAGAAATACATGGGATACGCGCTGTCTGATGAAAACAACGAAAAGCGCAGGCTGTGGAAGTGCCTCAATTCGCTCAAACCGGAGCGTCCCATGCTGACTATGGACCAGCTTCCCTGGAATGAGATGGATGTGGACGGAAGTCTGAGCTGTACGGTTTCCGATCCGTATTTCAAAGGAATCGAATGGGAGCTTCGCGCGCAGATATACAAATGGGAACACATGAAGGCGGACATGGTGCTCAATCCCTACATACTCCTTCCCCGTCCGATAGGAAATACCGGCTACGGAGTGGGCGTGAAAGTGGAGAGGATAGGCTACAGCCAGCGCTTTACCAATCAGTTCTGCGAGCCTGAGGATATCGAAAAGATCAAGGACCCCGTGATCACCATAGACCGGGCAGCGGAAAAGGAAATCAGGCAGGTCGCCGGGCATATCTTCGAGGGTATCGCAGAAACACGTATGCAGGGAATGATAGTCCACAGCGGAATATGGGACTTTATCGCCCAGTGGATGGGAGTGGAGAACTGCTATATCGAGCTTATGGACCGTCCGGAATTCATACACGCTCTCATGGAGAGGCTTACTGCCGCCACCTTGAAGGAGATAGAACAGATAAACTCTCTCGGTCTTTATGACGTGAACACAAATATGTGCCACTGCTCATACACATTTGACGACAGCTTCCCGTCATCCTCCTGCGACCGGGACAATCCCACCACCTTCGACGGCTGGACCTTCGGCATGGCGCAGCTCTTTTCCTCGGTCAGCCCCGCAGTTACCGCCGAATTCGAGATACCCTATATGCAGAGGATATTCAGCTGTTACGGCTCGGTATATTACGGCTGCTGCGACCGTCTCGACGACCGTCTTGACCTTGTGGAAAAGCTACCCAATGTCCGCAAGGTATCGTGCAGCCC
>JAZQNC010000111.1:0-3381 GCA_045627165.1 Eubacteriales bacterium | reverse complement strand
CTTTCGGTGCAGCTCGGACTGTTTTTCGCTTCATTCGTCGCGGTCGAAGGCGCGGTTGCGGTGTTCGACTATTCATACGCGACCTTCGTGCTTGCCGCCGGTATACTCACATACAGTATATGCAACTATGCCTTCCCCCTGCTTTCGAGAGCCGAAGGAGAAGAGTGGAACGGAATTGTCCGCGGGGGAATCAGAACCGCGCTGGCGATCATCCTGCCGTTTACCGGCGGAGGTATTCTTCTGTCCGATGAGATAGTGAGAATACTATATATGCGCAACAGCTTCGATCTGACCTCGGCGGTCAATACCGCGTCAGCGCTTAAATCCATGCTTATCGCTCTCCCGGCGTTTGCGCTCGTCGAGGTGCTGAGCCGTGTGTTTTATTCCAGAAAATACCCTCTTCCTTCCGCTGCCGCGGCGCTCTGCGGCATTGCGGTAAATGTCCTGTTGTCCGTGGTCCTACTGCTGGCGGGACAATACGGAATAAATGAAATGGGAATCTGCTATGCGGCGGGGATTTACGGCGCAGCGCTGGTACTCATACTGTTTTTGATCAAAAAAGAGCGTAAAGTATTTGACTTTTCGTTTTTATGTGATATAATAAGACTGTTTATATGCGCCGCGTTTTCGGCGGTGCTGATGTATATCCTCTCGTCGTCTGCCGCGGACAGAGCGGCGGTGCTTTCGGGTAATGCTCTGATATCTGATTTTATCAGATGTTTCGTCGTTTTTGTTCCGGGCGCGCTGCTGTATGCTGCGCTGTTGTTCGGTACCGGACAGATCGTAAAATCCGCCGGACGCGGAAAATCCGCAGGACGCGGATAAGTGTGAATCGAATTTTTATTATAAAAAACATGAAATTTACGGAGGAAACAACCATGAAAAAGCGCTTAACTGCGATTATGATTCTGCTCGGTATGCTTGTCACGGCGTCCTGCGCGGAAAAAGCGGACGATACTCCCGATGAGGGAGTCGGCACGAAAAACACTGTCGTCGATGTCGATACCGAACCCGAGGAAACACAGATATCCGACGATCTTCCCGAGGGGCTGTTCTATGACGGAAAATCTTTCAGAATGCTCATACGCAACGACGTTGGCTGGATCGAGGATATGTACGTTGAGGAAAGCAACGGCGAGATAATGAATGACGCCGTTTACGACCGCAACCAGAAAGTATCCGAGCGTTTCGGCGTCAAGTTTGAGCTTATCAAATCTTCAAACGCAAATCTCGATTATGACGGATACACTGCGATCCAGGCAAACGAAGACGCCTACGAGATAATCGTTCCTCACGCGCGCGCCTCATTCGGTTACGCTTCGAACGGATATGTTCTTGACTGGTATTCCGATATGCCGTATATCAATTTCGAAAAGCCTTACTGGAACAAGGCTTGTGCCGAGAGCTTTTCCATCGGCGGACGGCTGTATATGATGGTAGGCGACCTCAGCTACAAGAACCTCGGCGCGACAGACGCGATGCTGTTCAATACCAAGCTGTTTACAGACCTGGGTATCGAATATCCCTACGAGCTCGTTTCAAGCGGCGCGTGGACGCTTGACAAGCTTGCCGAATATGCCGCAATCGGAACGAACGACATAAACGGCGACGGCAAGTTCACAATGGAAGACGACTGTATCGGATATATCACCGACGAATGGATAGGTCCCATTCAGGTGCTCTATTCCGGAAATCAGAGAATCGTCATGAAGGATGAAAACGACCTTCCTTACCTCAGCCTCAACACCCCCACGACCGTCGAGCTTTTTGAAAAATACTTCAAGCTGATAGACAGCGACGCGGGTCTCTGCCGTCCCTGGGAAGGTCTCGACACAAGCGTCGCTTCCGGACGATATGCTCGTTTTGTCGATAATCAGGCTCTCTTTGTTGACGGAAATATCAGAGAAATCGCGTTCCTGCGCAACATGGACGCAGACTTCGGCGTAGTGCCGTGGCCTAAGCTCGACGAGACTGTTGACAAATATTATTCCAACGTTGACGCAGGTTGCAATCTCTTTGTGATACCGATTACGATTTCCGACGCTGAAATGGTTTCGGCTGTCCTCGAGGCTCTTTCCTGCGAAGGCTACAAGACGGTAATTCCCGCTTTCTTTGATGTTGCCCTTTCCACAAAGTATTCGCGCGATTCCGAATCCATCGAGATGCTCAATCTCGTCAAGGCGGGACGAGTATATGATCTCGGATACTATAACGCAAATTTGAATCTCAACAGCGTCGGTCAGACACTGTTCACCACCAACAAGCGTGACTTTGCTTCCTATTACGCAAAGAGTGAGAAGGCCGCACAGCGTCAGCTCGACAAGGACATCAAGCAGTACACCGGCGAAGAATAATATCGTACTCATGCCGCGGCGCCGGCAGTATGAAGCTGTCGGCGCCGACGCGGCGTTTATCGTTTACAGAAGGCTTGTAATCATGGACATTGAAAGAAAGAAAGAAAAGAATTTCTACAGGTGTTTTACCAATGCGACGATGGCGGAGCTTCAGGAGCATCTGCTGAATGCGAAGACCCGTGAGGAGAAGGCGTTTTACCGCGCGCTTCTCAACCTAAAGCTTCAGCTGCAGCAGGAAAAGGTCGTAGGTAAAGATCTGGTATGAAGCTGTTTGAAGGCATTGAGCAGCTTCGCAAAAAGGTTTTCGGACTGCGGAAGGAAAACGGGAGATCGGCTCCGGTATACACTCTGTTTGCGGGAATCAACGGCTCTGGCAAAACCTCGCTGTACAATGTTCTGGCAAAGGAAGTCGATCTCGGAGAACGCATAAATATAGACGAAATTGCCGTGTCTATGGGAGACTGGCAGGATACCCTCGTTCAGATCAGGGCGGGGCGCGACGCTCTCGGACGAATCAAAAGCTGTATCGAACGAAAGGTAAGCTTTCATGAGGAGACCACCCTTCCCGGAGCAACGATAATCCGCTGTGTCAGCGCGGCGCATGAAGCCGGATTCAGAATCCTGCTTTACTATGTCGGTATAGACAGCCTCGACGAGGCCATAGAACGGGTGCATAACCGTGTGCGTCTCGGCGGTCACGGAATAGACGACGAGATCATTCGTAAGCGCTTTGACGGGATAGCAGATCGGCTGAAGGTGGTAATTCCTCTTTGCGACGAGGTTTATTTCTTTGACAATACCGTTCGCTTCCGTCAGGTCGCAATGATGCGCGGCGGCGAGATAATCGACAGCGACGGCGCGCTTCCCGGATGGTTTCTTGATCTCGGAATAGAAGTGCCGAAGATATATCTCGAGGAGAACGTCTGCGAGCCCTGCGGAGTCCCGCTCACCGACGCGGAATATTTCACCGAGGAGGGAAGCTCTGTGTTCGGAAGCGAAGAAACAGAGGAAAGCGAAGGCGGCGTAT
>JAZQNC010000110.1:0-4610 GCA_045627165.1 Eubacteriales bacterium | reverse complement strand
ATGTCTACAGGTTTATATATGTGCGATGCGGCTATGGTGTCTCCTTATGCAAATGAGGAGACATTTATTCCATGGGTCATCGATACGTGCAATACCAACCGGATCGATATGATTCTGACAGGTGTTGAGGAAAATATCATTGCGCTTGCGGCTGCAGCTCCGCAGACCTCCGACTATGTGGTAATCGCGATCGCCGCGCTTGTCGTACTAGCCGTCATAGCGGCTGTCTTTTCAAAAAAACGCTGAGAATATTTGCTTTATCAGGAAAGCGAGGTTGTATCATGGCATTTGAAATATTCCCGTGGGGTGAAATACACAGAGGAAACAGAGCGAAAAATATCCGTCAGATCCTTACCGACATGAAGGACTGCGGCTTTACCGGAGCAGGATTTCTCGAACCTCAGGACGTTGAGCTCTGCAAGGAGACAGGTCTTACCCCATACTCTTTTCTTTTCTGCGGTGAACTTGAGAGATCGCCGAAGGAGAGCGGCTTTTATATCTCGAGCAGAGGCGAATCAAGCGTCGCCCTTCTGTCAAAGGATAAAAACGCTTCTCCTGAATACATTGATGAAATAATGAGAAAAGCTCTCGCGGACTTTCCCGACACGCCCGCGCATATTTTCCTGTGCGACGAACCGGGTGCTTCCGAGTTTTCCCGCATACGCCTTATGGCGGAAGCTCTGAAAAAGTACCGTCCCGATCTGACGCCCTACATAAATCTGTTCCCGAACTACGCGGTATGCGGTGCTCCGGACACCTCTCAGCTGGAAACACCTACCTATGAGGAATATCTCGACCGATTCTGCGAAGAGCTTCCCGGTATGCCCATATCGCTGGACAACTATATGGTAATGATTTCGGGCAATTTTGAAAACGCGGCACAGCGAAGACACTACTTCTATAACTTCGTACAGGCTCAGGAAGCCTGTGTAAAGCACGGTGTGGATTTTCATCACGTTATCTGCTCCAATCAGCTGCGCAGCAATCTCGTAATCCCCACCTTCGAGAATCTGCTGGCAGAAGCGAATACCTCCCTTGCCGCCGGCTCAAGGACGATAAGCTGGTTTACGTATTTCGGACGCAGCGGTTATTTCTGCGCTCCCGTAGACGATACCACCGAGGAGGATATCCGCACTCCCACCTGGTATCTGATAAAGGAGATCAACCGACATATCATCTCTTACGGAAGAGAGCTTGAAAATATGGAATACTGCGGAATGTACTTTACCGATACCGACAGTATTCCACGCGCAAAGTCGATCTCCGAGGCAGACTGCATTGAGAGTATTGAAGCCGACTGTCCCTGCGTTGTCGGAGTATACAGGCAGAGTGACGGTCGTCCCGCCGTTTTCGCGGTGAATATCAGCCTTAACAGACCCACGCGGATAAATCTGAAAATAAAGGGCGGGCTTGGTCAGGTCTGGAACATAGAACAGAATATCTTCCGCAGTCCGCTGCTCTCTGTCGGAAACGCTTCAAGTCCTCTGTGGCTGGCTCCCGGCGACGCGGTGCTTATGAGATAAATCCCGCCTTCAGATATCACATTCAAAAAAGAACACAGCCGTTTCTTACGATTCGGCTGTGCGTTTTTTATCTGATTTTCACACATTCACGTCAATGGATAAAACCCTTCAGGCGGTAACGCGACGCTTCGGTATTCATGAGAGGACGCATATCGCCGTTTATTGAATAGAGCTTTCCGTCGGTGAAGCGAATCTCGATAACAATCGTCTTTCCGTAGAAAGAGCTGAGATCTCCGCCGCTGAATTTCGGAGTCCAGCATATACTGTCACCCGCAAACACTTCACAGTCGCAATGGTCAAAGCCCTTGACCGGTTTGCCTGTTCCGTCCGAGAGCAGAATCGCCGCCGTTGCTTTCCCTGCGGTGAGATTAAAGGAGATATCTCCGTCGTAAAGCATATATTCGCGTGTGGTGAGAAGCGATTCCCTTCCGCTGTCCTCGCTTGCCATGCAGATAAATCCGTCGCGGCGAAGCTTATATATATTTATCACGCCTTTGCTGTGGGAACCAAAGCCCGCGCCGTGCGCTTCGGGAGTATGCGAGCAGTACATCACGATTCCATCGTCTCCTCTGTCGTCAAAGGCGGAAAGCCAGTACATTGAGGGCGTACCGTCGTATTCGTCAATGAAGGATTCTCTGAGAGAACGCTGCCAGTGATGTCCGTCCCATGAATACGCAAGCTGAGGATAGATATTACCGGGATTGAATTTCGGAGAGCGGGAGGATTTATTTGCGGAATACAGGTAGGGGAAGCCTATATACATTCCGGCATAGGGAAGCACCGGCATTCCGTAAACCTCGTCAAGCGGCATATCCAGCGTATCCTGTCTCATGCACTGCTCAAAGGGGGTATAGTGAATGAAATCCGCGGTATCCACATGACCGACACTTCTGTCTCCCCAGAGAGGACGGCGGGATACCGTATACATACTCCTGTTTGAATTATAGAAAATCGAGGATATTGGCTCACAGGTCCAGTCGGGTATATCATGACCGAATTTATGCCATCGGATCATATCGGGAGAGGACAGAATATACGCCGCGCAGTCGTGACTGCCCTGCCAGTCCAATGCCGTCATTATCATCTTGTAGCGGTCGTTTTCATCCGCGGCAAAGCGGTCACGGACTATATCTGCGGGCTCCTGTCCGGAAGCGAGAGGCATTATCTCATTCGGGGCAAGTCTTTCGCCTTCAAATATTCCGTCGGGAGTGTCTAAAGGCTTGAAATTGATCCCGTCATCCGACACCGCCGCAAGCACGGCGGTCGTTCCGTCCTTTCGGCTGCCCGCCATATAGAGCATTATATATTTTCCGTCAACCTTTTCAACAAAGGGAGAACGGTAGTCGGTGCTGAACAGCGGATCTGAGTAGACCGAGACAAGCTCCGGCTTCCCGTACTCATATCTGAGGTTTTCGCGTCCGAACAGCCAGCGGTCATCGAACATAAGCTGAGTATATTTCGACATGGTTATCTTTTCCTTTCACGGTATCCTGAATATTTTCGTTGAAGCTATTATAGCGGCAATCGCTTTTTTTGTCAATCAATATTCCGTAATTTTGCCCAAGGTGTGGACAAAATCGCTTTATTGTGGTATAATTAGCCGTAATTAAGCACAATGACACATTGAATCTGAATATAAATGAATAAAAACAAAGTTACCGGAAGGCTGGCTGCCTTTCTGCGTCCCTATTCCGGATGGCTGATTCTGTCCTTTATGCTTGCCGTTGCGTCGGTGGCTCTGACACTTACGGTGCCGGTGATCACAGGTCAGGCAATAGACAACATTATCGGTCAGGGAAATGTGGACCTGTCGGTTTTACCTGAGTACGCGCTGAAAATCGTGATATTCTCCGCGCTTGCGGCTCTGTGTCAGTGGCTCTCCGCCTTCATCTCCAACAAGGCCACGAGCCGCGCCATGCTCGATATGCGGGTACGCGCCTTCAATTCCATAAGCTCAGCCTCGCTTTCGTATATAGATTCCACCCCTCACGGAAGGATCCTGAATACGATAACCAATGATATAGAACAGATCTGCGACGGTCTTACCGCCGCGCTCACGCAGCTCTTTACCGGCTGCGCAACGGTCATCGGCACACTCGGATTCATGTTCCGCGTCAATTATACGGTAGCTCTTACCGTGGTGCTGCTTACTCCTCTGTCGATGATAGTCGCCGCTGTAATAGCGAGAGGCTCTCACAGATATTTTGTTCAGACCACTTCCGCTCAGGCAAGGCTCAATTCGATAGCCGAGGAAATGCTCTCCTGCCGTGAGACCGTTTCGGTTTACGGCTATAACGAAAAGGCCTGCGAGCGTTTCGACGCGATAAACGGAGAGCTGAAAAAATGCGGGTTCGTCTCGCAGCTCTATTCCGCGATGGCAAATCCATCCACGAGATTCGTCAACGCCATGATCTATGCGGCAGCAGGCGTGATCGGCGCTTTATCGGCGGTCAGCGGCGCAATGAGCGTCGGAGAGATCTCCACCTTTCTCATATACGCCGGTCAGTACACCAAGCCCTTCAACGAGATCAGCGGAGTCGTCGCACAGCTTCAATCCTCGCTTGCCTCGGCTCAGCGCGTATTTGAGACGATAGACGCGCCCGCCGAATATGAGCCGACAGAACCGTCTTCTCTGCCCGACAAGCTCCGCGGCTCGGTGGAATTTGACGGGGTAAGCTTCTGCTATTCACCCGACAAACCGCTTATCGAGAATATGTCGCTGTCTGTGCCTCCCTCTTCGCGTGTCGCAATAGTGGGAAAAACAGGCTCGGGCAAAACCACGCTTATAAATCTTCTGATGCGTTTCTACTCACCGCGGAGCGGAAAAATCTCGCTTGACGGATGCGATATAGCGCAGTCGAAGGGAAGGGCTCTCCGCGCACGCTACGGAATGGTGCTTCAGGACACCCAGCTGTTTGAGGGCAGCATACGCTATAACATTGCCTACGGCAAACCTGACGCGACAGATGAGGAAATAGAGAACGCGGCGAAGCTCGCCTGCGCTCACAGCTTCATACGCCGTCTTCCCGACGGTTATGATACGGTCATAGGCAGGGAGACTTCTCTCTCCCACGGTCAGAAGCAGCT
>JAZQNC010000109.1:0-2100 GCA_045627165.1 Eubacteriales bacterium | reverse complement strand
GCTTGGCCTCCGACTTTCAGCGGACACGTTTGCGGCGCGGCTCCCGATTATATATACCTTCCCGAAACCGATTTTGATTATGATAAGTTCTTCGAGGATATCAAGGCTGCTTTCGAGCGTCATCCCAATGTGGTGATCGCGGTATCCGAGGGTATTCACTTCGCGGACGGTACTCTTGTCGGTGCGGCTTCCCAGAGCGGCGTTAAGGACGCTTTCGGTCACGCGTACCTTTCAGGCACGGGAAAGGCTCTCGAGCTTGCCGTCAAGGAAAAGCTGGGATGCAAGGTTCGTTCGGTAGAGCTCAATATCCTCCAGAGATGCGCTTCTCATATAGCATCCAAGACCGACCTTGACGAGTCGGTGATGGTGGGACGCGCTGCGGTAAAGGCTGCGTCCGAAGGCGTAAGCGCGAGCATGATGAATCTTACCCGCCTTTCCACAAAGCCCTATGTATGCGAACCCCGTTACGAGAGCATTGACAAGATAGCCAACTTCGTAAAGAAGGTACCCGCGGAGTTCATCAACGAGCGCGGAAACAACGTTACCGAAGAGTGCGCAGAATACCTGCTTCCTCTCATTCAGGGCGAGACTTCTCCCGAATATAAGAACGGACTCCCCGTAAACTTCGTTATAAACAGATAAGGTAATATCTGTTTGGGTGAACGGTTATGAGTATAAGAGAGCTTGTTTTGTTTGACCGCAGCTACAGAAGATTTGACGAAAGCGTTCCGGTCACACGCGAACTGCTCACCGATTGGGTGGACACCGCAAGGCTGACGAATTCGTCGGTCAACATCCAGCCGCTAAAATACTTTGTATCAGCCGAAAAGGAAACCAACGCGATTATCCGAAGCCATATTTACTGGGCGCGCAACCTTCCGGATTTCAACGGTCCGGCAGAGGGAGAAAATCCCACGGGATATGTGGTGATCTGCGTTGATTCGAACTGCAGCGGCGCGACCGCCGAAAGGTTTGCGAAGGACGTCGGAATTGCCGCTCAGACCATAATGCTTTGCGCGGCTGAAAAGGGCTTCGGCGGCTGTATGATGGGAAACGTAGACCGTGACGAACTGAAATCCGAGCTGGAGCTTCCCGAAAGCTGCACGATAAGTCTTGTACTTGCCATAGGCAAGCCCGGTGAACGGATCATACTCGAAGAGGTTGATGAAGGCGAAAGCGTGAAGTATTACCGCGACGAAAACAATATCCATTACGTTCCCAAAAGAAAGCTTAAAGACATATTGCTCTGAACATACAAAAAGCATCAGACATGTTTATTTTCTGTTTTGAAGTAAAACAATTAAACCATAAATATCGGTAAAATACAATCATACGCATTACATAAAGAGATAGACAAAAAAACATGCGTCTGAATATGCACTGCCATATGTCCGACGCTGAGCTTATCGCGTAACGGTAAGTATTATACGCGGAATACCCCCTGTGGGTATCCGCTTTTTTATTGGGGATAAATGTCTTGACAAATCCGGCGCATTGTGATAATATCAGTACCGAACACTGAATAAGGAGCATGATATGAACAGAGAAATAAATGAAACCGCAAATAAGACACCTGACGCGGAAAAGATATTGTCACACGAAAAAATATCCCTGTGGGGAAGCAATGTCCCCTACGAGATAGAGAACTGTCCGCCGAAAGCGACGATTCAAGCATATCTTGTTGAGGGAAGCAGGTCGTGCGTGGTGATCTTTCCGGGCGGCGGTTATTTTCAGCTTTCCGAGGACAGCGAGGGGAATGACATAGCAAGGGAATATAATAAAATGGGAATCTCCGCCTTTGTGGCGTGTTATCGCTACAGACCCTACGGAGGCAATGCCATACTTGCCGACGGACAGCGGGCGATACAGTATGTGCGTTATTATGCCGACTGCTTTGGCATAGATAAGGATAAAATCGCAGTCTGCGGTTTTTCTGCGGGAGGTCATCTTGCAATGCTCGTATGCGAGCATCCATGCGTGGAAAACATTATCGGAGACGAAATCGGAAAATGTGATTCACGTCCCGACACCTGCATACTCGGATATCCCGTTGTGACCTTTGAAGACGGCACCTTTATTACCATGCCCGAAATTTTCCTC
>JAZQNC010000108.1:0-6063 GCA_045627165.1 Eubacteriales bacterium | reverse complement strand
GGCTTCCTGATCCCGGAGAAAGCTTGAATCCATCCCGATTCCCGGCTGTTTTCCGCGCCGTCCCGCAGACAGTTTTTGACTTGTACCTCTTCCCGTGATATGATCTGCGTACGGGATCCTCTGCGGCGGATGGCCCTGGCTTTCATCCGCGCAAAATACCCGTTATCAGTAAACCGCATACCGATCCTATCGTATAGATATATGTATTACGACCTTTAAAGGAGGGTATCCGAATGGCAAAGCGGGAAGACAAACTGCCCGGTCCCGGAAATGAATACCGCACACCGGGCGAAAAGACCGAAGGACTTGCGGAAGAAGCATTGAAACTGGTCGCGGGCGGAACAGGATCGTCCGCGGTCTCCGAAAGCGACCCGTTGTATCTCATGTTCAAAAGCGACATCGATTACCTGTATCAGCTGATCGTCGCCGCTCCGGCTCCGTCCGCCAAAGGCGTATATGCCAGAGAGGATCTGGAAACCCAATGCCGTTACCTGCAAATAGCTTTATCTCCCGATAAGGAGATACTGCAGACGGCATACGATTTCCTGGGAGAAGCGGAAAGCAAACTGGGTGATCTGTATGGTGCCGACCGGGCAAACGAGAATAAACTGAGTCTGTTGTTCGGAAGGATGCGTAAGAACGCGGAACTGATCATCGCAAACCTCTGAAAACGGATCGCTGCCATATCACAAAAATGCCGTCCCGGCCCCGGGGCGGCATTTTTCGCTTCGGTATCCGGATTCCGATGCCCGAGAAAGGCTCATCACGGAATGTCAGGGCGCGAAAAAAGAGGTATAAAAGAGCGAAGAGAAGTTGCGTAGAATGACGCTTTTCCTCTCTTTGCAGTTCCTTGCGTGGCAACACCGGGAAATTCACTACACCGCTGTAAAGATCCATAGCTCAAATTTCCGTGAAGGATCATAACGATCAACCTGCACACTATACCAAAAGGACCCTCCGCATCGCGCGGAGGATCCTTTTTGGTTTTTTCACAAAAAGCTGTCGGGTAGTCTGCCACAGTTACCGGTCGGGTAAGGGGTCATGCTTCACAGCGGACGAAGCCCGGCCGTTGTCTTTCGTGTATCTGATCTGCCAAAGCTGTCCTGATTTTCACGACCCGTTCGCTGCCGCGATCTTACGGCATAGCGATATCCATTGAGCGGTAATCCTTACTGCGTTACCCGGGTCTTGCAAAGGATCTTTACTCCTTCGTGTGGAGTTCGAGGGTATAGGTCTTGAATCCGGTAAGGAGATAGTGCTTTTCGCCGCATACGCTGCAGACGCAGCTGGCAAAAGGATCGCCGACATTCTCGATCACTCCGCCGCAATTCTCATGATAGTACGTTTTGCTGAGATCGGGATATTCCGCTCCTCCATCAAAGATCGCAAAATATCCGCCTCCGTTGGCATTTCGAAGCTGTTTATCGTTCAGTACCTGTGCGTTCATATTTCGCACTTCCTTTCTCCTTTTTCTGTTGCAAGCTCCGTTTTCATTTCCTCTCGCCTGCACATCTATTGATACGAACCGATCCGAAAAAAGGCTACACAAAATTCCAGACAGAAGCCTTTTTTCCGAAAAAGACTCCTCCCGCCGCAAAGCAGGAGGAGCGCATGCTGTATATCCTATTTGTTTTTTTCAAAAACTTCCTTCAGCGTGTTGTAAACGCGCATATTGGGGTTTCCGCTCTCAAAAAGCTTTTTGCTGCTTCCTCCGAGCATTTCCATCGCAAAAGCGCCCACGGCTCTCGATCTGGATTCGCCTCCGTAGCAATGGACCAGCAGCGTCTCCGCTTCCCTGTTTTTCCGTATGAACTCAATGATCTCTCCTGCCTGTTCCTCCGAAAAGAGCTTTGAGCCTTCCATATCCTTCTCAATATCGTCGAAAAACAGCGTCAGTACATCGACACAGGTACTGCTTTTTGTAAACCGGATCCCGAATCCCTGCGTGTGTGTATCCTGGATCGAGATGACCGCATAGCGATCGGTACGCCGTGCGAATTCCTCCAGCCCGAACGGATAAAAATGCTCCATCACATAATCGAACGCGTCATAGACCGATCTTACAAGGACTCTTTTCATCGCAGTCTCCTTATGTATCTCTTCCGCGCATCCCGATCTTCCTCACGAATGAACGTTTCCGCATCTCACCCCGCGCACAGCTGCCTCCATTCGCAAGAGGATCTCATTCCGCTGCAGCAGGATCTTCGCGTCAAAGCGGTCAGCTCATTGATCGGGTGAACGAAGAATACAGCCGTATTGTTGTATTTCCGTCCGCGTCCTTTCACGATCTGCTCCCGCCTTACCGATGCCATGCCTTTTTAAAGCACGGCGTTATCGTCGATCAAGGCAGCTGCACTCAATTTCGATAAGAAATACGTTCACCGGCTATTCCGAAAAACAGTACTGCAGCCGAATCATTCTCTTTTCCCATCAATAAACCCGCTGTCCAGTATTTCCGATCGATATATGTTTTTTTCGCTTATGCATTTTTCTCTGAACAAATCAATGTCCTTTGATGCATAGCCCAATTTATCAAGCAAAGCCGAAATACCGTCGCACGCGAATTTGTCGCCTTTCAGTTCCAAATATCGACAATATGTCCAAAGACGGTTTAACGTTGTTATTGCCGAATACTGCGGATCTTCCGGATCATCGTTCAAAACTGAATCTATCAGTTCAACGGTATCTGAAAGGAACCATTTAGTCATCAAATCTCTGCATTCATCTATAGTCATACTATTCTCCATATTCGGTTCGGTTTCCTATCATATTCCTGTCTTCTCCACCTATGCGTGTTTTCCGGATCGTCAAAACCGCGAAGTACTTCCCGACCCGTTTTTTATCCGCCCGGTCATTTCCCTGTTTCATCGAAAACTATATCATCTGTATCAACACGAGTCAATACAGTGCACGGCAAGTATCCCCATTTCGCCTGTCATTTTCATTTCCGCCAGATTTTTGGGCATTTCCGAACGAAGTCACTCGCTCCGCTCGTTAATGAAGCCGGTGCTCCGCACCTGATGAAGTGAAGACGCTAGTTTTCATTTCCTCTCGCCTGCACATCTATTCATACAAAGCCGTTTGAAGAAAGGCTACTTAAATTTCAAGTAGAGCCCTTTCACTCAAAAGAAGACTCTTCACGGAAAGTTGATGGTTAATCACCGTTCTGCTTCACCTGCTGTTCCTAAGTCCCCTTATTTCGATTGCCGATTTATTCATACAATTCTGTAATTTTCCCTACCAGCATATAGCGTGCATTCTGTCTCTCATAAGTACATGTACACATAGAAAGAAGTCTATCTCCCGGAAGTAGCTCAACCTCACTGTCAAATGTTGATCGTGCTTTCAATTTGTCAACATATTCACTCATAGCGTCAAAATCGCCAAAGTTGATTTCTATAAACCCATAATTACCATCCTCGATCGTACCGCATATCAGTTCAATAAGATAATCTCCTTCCTCTGTACAGATCATCATTGTCGGATGCGTATCATAGTATTCCTGGTCTTTGAAATTCATCAACGGCTGAAACATAGCCCCGCTTTTCATATGATGGCCGTAAATAACTGTGTTGTCATCCATAAACATCCCTGAATTCTCACAGTCCAAAAAGATCGAACCGTTGGAATTCGATGTCCCGTCATACAGATGCGTCAGATAATATTCATTATCCGCCGCTTGCATGATTGGATAGTCAATCCCTGTTTCTTCTGCCACGATCCATGCTTTCAATTCAGGATATGTATCCTGTAAACTGCGAATATCCATAGACTGACGTCTTCTTAATTGTTTTTCTTCCACTGCCGACGTTTCTGTGTCTCCGTTTCCACCGATATCGGGCACTTGGCTCAAATCAGGCTGAGGCGTCGAACTTTCCCTCTCATATTCCCGCAGTTCATGATATGCCGATATTGAATGTCTATCCTCGATAAATGCAGCAATTGTTTTGTATGCGCCGAATACAAATCCAACTGAAAAGATCAGAAGCATGATAGGGATAAACCTCTTCTTTCCATTGCTCTGTTTGCAGCTGTTTTCTTTCATACGCTCTCCTTAAAAAAGGCCGAGAGAAGTAAACTCCCGGCCCGGATTCAGATTATGAAACTGTCTTAGCGTTCACGCTTTCCGCGCTTCCTTTTGCCGATTGCGAGCGTTCCGACACCTCCGACAAGAGAGACAAGCATTACGCCCATCCAAATGACAAAATGCCTGTTATCACCCGTCTGAGGAACCGTGCTCTTCGCATTGGTAAAACTTGCGCACGCATTCTGATCCGCAACGATTGTTCCGGTGTCACTGGTCTTGTAAACCCTGTATCCGGCATTATCAGATTCCACGACCTTGTACTCCGCACCGTCGGGAATACCGGTAATCGTAATGCTGTCACCATGCTTCAGCTTAACTTTTCCGCCGTTGCTGATAACACCCGTTTGGCTTCCGGTGTAGGAATAAGAACCGTCCGTATCAAAGGTTACAGTGAAGGTAAAGTACTTATTCTTATCTCCGAGGTCACCGGTAACCATCTTACAGATCGTCAAAGAACCGGATTTGAATACGTTCTCAAAGTTCAGGTCAGTACCGGTCTGCGTATCGCCGGAAATCGTGGCCTTAAGCTGACCGCTTCCGTCATCGGTTACGGTAACGGTAACGCTGTAAACCTTACTGTCGACAGTCACACCGGCTTCGGTAGTTGCTTCTTCCTGCACAGTGAAATCGAAAACACCCACCTCATCAAAAGTTAACTTGCTGAAGATGATGCTCCCGTCCGCTCCGTTTTTAACGGTCTCAGTAGTCCCTTTTCCGATCAAAGTGAAACTGAATTCTTCCGCTGCAAGTTCTCTGCCTTCCAGAGTTTTCCTGCCGCTGAGTTCCACATCTACAGGTTTCGCTTTATAACCGTTTGTAAAGTCCAAACCGCTGCCGTCAGCGTTGATACCGGTGATCGAGACCTCCAGAGATCCCTTCATGTTGTCCGCAACGGAAACCTGCACAGTGTAGCTGTTAGTATCGTAAATGATGCCGGACTGTTTTTCCTCGGTCTCGACGACAGTGTAGGTATGACTGCCTTCCTCGGTATAGGTAATACTGTCGAATACGAAGTCGCCCTGTTTCTCCACGTTCTTGGTATCGATCACGCTTCCGTTCTCACTCAGAGTGAACGTGAATACGGGCTTGATCTCACTGTCCGCGGGGAAGTCATTCAAAGTCTTGTGACCGCTCAGGGTAACAGTGGCAGTACCGGGGGTGAATACCCACTGGCCGAAGACATGTTTGTCCTCAGTAATATCTGTTACCTTGTCACCCGTGATGTCAGCCTTATCGGGCTTCTTCTCGTCCTCGGTCCAGTGCTCAACAAAGGTCCAGATACCCGGGATATGTTTACCGTCTACTTCTGCGTAGAACTGAGAAGTCGTCACGCTGGTCTCGGCATTTACCAGATCCCCTTTTCCCTTATAGGGGATATCGGTAATAGACGCAGGAGTCTTGGAGTCTGCAGGTCTACCGTATTTGGGATCTTCAACAACGGTGTAGTCCAGCGTGTACGTATCCGGCGTGAATTCCCACTGACCGTAAACGTGCTTGTCCTCGGTGATATTCGTTACCTTGTCGTCAGTGATATCGGCCTTATCGGGATCGTTCTCGTCCTCGGTCCAGTGCTCGACGAACTTCCAGCTGCCCGGGATCTGCTCTCCGTTTACCTCAGCGTACTTCTGGTTCGTCGTTACCTTCTCCGTCTTTTCCAGATCTACCTCTCCGCCGTACGGGATATCGCTTACCTTTTCCGGAGTCTTCGAATCTGCGGGCGTTCCGTATGTATCATCTCCGTACACCGTGTAGTCCAGCGTGTACGTATCCGGCGTGAATTCCCACTGACCGTAAACGTGCTTGTCCTCGGTGATGTTCGTTACCTTGTCGTCAGTGATATCGGCCTTATCGGGATCATTCTCGTCCTCGGTCCAGTGCTCGACGAACTTCCAGCTGCCCGGGATCTGCTCTCCGTTTACCTCAGCGTACTTCTGGTTCGTCGTTACCTTCTCCGTCTTTTCCAGATCTACCTCTCC
>JAZQNC010000107.1:0-2050 GCA_045627165.1 Eubacteriales bacterium | reverse complement strand
CTCTCTCGGCGAGATTGATAAAGCCGGAAATGATATGGCTCCTCAGCTCAGAGAGATCAGACGCATAAACGCTGAGCTCTATGGCTGGAAGGAATTTGACCTTTGCGAAAAGGTATCAACCGACGGAGCGCTTCTCTGCGGATGCTTTGAAAACGCAGACGGAGGCAGGGCAATGATGCTGACAAACGTCACCGACATAGATTCCAACGCCGATGAAGCGGAAGCAAAGGTAAAGCTCGGCTTTGACTGTGACATTTATATCCGCGGTGAAAGAATACCCCATACCGACAGCTTTGTTCTGCGTTCGGGCGACGCCGCGTTTATCGTAATCAGGTAAAACTTATTGTCCGTTCCCGTACCGGGACGGACGTGTGAAAAGGATCGAGGATTTTTTGGGGCATAACCGTACCGTATTGTATGGGTATGCCCTGCGATTTATGATTTCGGATTTTAAACCTCTTACCGTCGGCGATATAGAGACCGTAAGACCTTATTTCGGATATTCAAAGACGCGCGCCTGCGACAACAGCGTCGGCGCGATGATGATGTGGCGCGATTATTTCAAAGTCCTGTATGCGATAATCGACGGGGTTCTTGTGTTTTCGCTTGACGGCTTCGGAGAAAGATGCTGTCAGATGCCGCTCGGAAAAGAGGAAAGCCGTGTTGCCGCGGTATTAAAAGGGCTGCTCAAAGAGAGCGGCGGAAATTTAACCCTCTGCTCGGTTGCCGAACAGGATCTGCCGGTTCTGGAAAGGTATTTTGAGGTTTCGGCCCAGAAAGAGGAAGGTTGGTCGGATTATCTTTATAACGCCGAGGATCTCGCTTTTTTCAGAGGCAGAAGGTTTAACGGACAGCGCAACCACATAAACTCATTCGTAAAAAACAATCCCGGCTATGTGTTGAAGCCGATCGACGGCAGCGTCACAGGCGATATAATGCGCTTTATGGACAGCTTTGAAAACGACAACAGAAAGAACAGCGAACTTTTTGACGAGGAGCTTGTCAAGACCCGTGAGGTGATCGGAAATTTCGACAGGTACGGTTTTCGCGGACTCGCGCTGTATTCTTCGGGAACGCTCACAGGCTTCAGTGCCGGAGAGGTGATAAACGATACGCTTTTCATCCATATCGAGAAGGCGCGTCATGACGTTAACGGGGCGTATCAGATGCTGACAAGCGGATTTGTAAAAAGCTGTCTTGATGATATTTCCTATGTCAACCGGGAAGAGGACGTGGGTGACGAAGGTCTTCGCCGTTCAAAGCTGTCCTATCACCCATGCGCAATGATAGACAAATACACCGCCGTGCTGAGTGAAAAACGGCGGTAACAGAAAAATAAAAAACAGAAAGGAAGCCTTCATATTCAGATATATCGGAGGCTGTGTAAGAAAATGAAGCAGCAGGCATTTATCGATTACGGCAATGAGAAGATGCTCAAGGGCGGTCTTCACTGCCATACCACACGTTCCGACGGCGCGGGCTCTCCCGAGGACGTGATCCGTCTCCACAAGGCAAATGATTACGATTTTCTTGCCATAACCGACCATCGCAACTATAACTATAAAAATTTCGCTCCGGATACCGGAATAACGATAATACCCGGAATGGAATTCGACAGCACTTTCAGCTTCGGAAACGGCTTCCGCTGTTTCCACTCGGTATGTATAGGTCCGGCGAAGGAAAACGGCAACGGCTTCGAGCAGGATCAGCGTCTTGAAAGCGGACGTTCCACCTGTCAGGAGGAGTATCAGCCCTATCTTGACGACATACATGCCAAGAACAATCTGACTGTGTACTGCCATCCGGAATGGTCGTCCACTCCAGCGCGTTATTTCGACAGACTTCAGGGCAACTTTGCCATGGAGGTATGGAACAGCGGATGCGCCATCTGCAACGGTATGGATATGGACGCGGCATACTGGGATGAGCTTCTCGGACAGGGAATAAAGATATACGGCGTTGCCACCGACGACGGTCACGCAATGACAGATCACTGTCACGGATGGGTCATGGTAAACGCGAAGAACGATATCGATTCCATTCTCGAAGC
>JAZQNC010000106.1:0-3615 GCA_045627165.1 Eubacteriales bacterium | reverse complement strand
AGTCATATTTTATGTTTTACCTGTTCTTGTTTTTGATACCGGTTCGGGAATGTTTCTCATGCTGATCGTTATTCCTTTACTGACTTTTGCCTGTTGTGCCGTGTATGGTATGCGGAACGGATTCAACGCAATTTCAGCTTTTATTGCTGCGGCTATGTTCGTGCCGTCGATATTTATTTTCTATAATTCTTCCGCATGGATATATATTCCGGTGTACGGAATCGTATCGCTTGCGGGAAATCTCGTCGGTATGATATTATACAGGAAAAAGAACGGTTGACGGACCGGATCATGTATTGAAAGCGGAGAATAACGGATATGATTTTCAGACAGGCGGACAGAGACGACGCCGAAGACGTTCTCGAAATGTATGAGGCGGTAAAAGGCAGTGAATTCTGCGTATGGAACGATCTGTATCCCACGATGTTTGAAATCGACGGGGACCTGCGCGGCGGCAATCTCTTTGTGCTGGAAATAAACGGCGAAAATGTCGGCGCGGTCTCGATAGTTGCGGAAAATGAAATGGACGGCTTCGGATGCTGGAAGTACGGAAACGCCGCGGAGTTTGCGCGGGTCGTCATTAAGCCGGAATATCAGCACAGGAAATTGTCGGAGTATATGGTATCCTTTATACTTGAGGAAATCGGAAACAGAGGATACAGCGCCGTTCACATCTCGGCGGCAAAAAACAACATACCCGCCTGCGCGACCTACCGCAGACTGAAATTCACCGTTGCAGGCGAAGCGGATATGTACGGAAACAGCTATTATCTTATGGAAAAGAAGTTCTGACCGGCTTTCTCCGCATCAATCGGATGAATCAAAAAAGCGCCGTGATATGCAGCATCATGACGCTTTTTCTCTTTTTTATCCTTGTTTATCCTTGCGGCGGATTCAGAAAATATAGATGAACGCCATCACCGACAGCACCGCGAAAAGCCGCTTGAAAAATCTGTTCACCGATATGTAAATGTCAGACGGTTCCGGGTCGCTTTCCGAAAGAAAGAAGCGGAAGCGGAGCGAATAGAAAAACCATTCGACGCGGGGAAAGGCCGTGCAGATAAGATTGCATACGCAAAGGAAAAATACATAAATCATCATCTCCGGTCTGTGCGGAGAAATAACACCGTTGTACCTCAGCAGCGACAGAACGGCGACGGCAAGGATGAGGACGATGCTCAGCGCGATGATGATTTTCTGCTCAGGTCCTATATGGTAGTATTCCTTTGATTCCGCCATTTCTGAAATTTCCTCGCGGCGGTCTTTTTCTATTCTGTACGCCTCATCTTTCGAAAGGGATTTGGGCAGCAAAGCTCCACAGTCCACGCAGGTGGTGCGGTCATCGTTCTGAGATATTCCGCATTTTGGGCAGATTTTCATAATTACCTCGTTGCATGATGTTTACGGACAGTCCGTTTACGGATAGTACGTTTACGGATAGTCCGTTTACGGACAGTCCGTTTACGGACATATACAGTTTATAAAGCTGACATAGGGCCTGTCGTATTCGGCGACGTTTATGCTGCTTGAGGGGATCACGCAGTCCTCAAAGGTGATGTCCTCTATGTGATAGGCGTTCTTTTCGGGAATATTTTCCCTCTGCGCTTCAATGTGCAGATATCTGTTTATGTTGTCGTCACATTCAAAGACGCAGTTTTTCACGTGGATGTGCTTGGGTATGGGCCCCTCGACAGGCGCGCACAGGTCTATCCAGCTGCAGGTATTGAAGATGTGTGAATCCCTTATCTCAATAGGCCCCCGGAATCTGAAGGTGCCGTGGAAGTCGCAGTTCACTATCTCCGAGCCGGGAGCGACGCAGTCGAGCACGTGAGCCTTGACTGCCCTTCCCGCCTTCATGTCTCTGAAAGGCGTATGGAAACGGATGATGTTGTGTCCGTTCTCCTGATTGACCACCTCGCTGACGATAGCCTCGCCGTAGTCCTCGCCTGTCTCCATATTTATCACCGAAACGGTATTTCCCTTTTCGATGCACGAATACCTGCCGCCTGTCTCCTCCCAGTAAAGGTCAAGCTCGGTGGGAGAGATTACCTCCTTCACATAGAGCTGGGACGCCGATATATTGAAAATATCGTCGTAGCAGTCGGCGGCGGAGCAGTTGTGCCATATACATTTCGCGCGGTTTTCCTTGACGTGGAAGCAGTCCCGCCAGCCGACGATGAGCGCGGGCTCATTTTCGTCCTTCTTCACGTTCACGCCGTCAAAAACTATGGTTCCTCTGTTTCCGAGTACCGCGAAGCCGAAGCGCGCCATGCTCTTTACGGTACAGTCTCGCATGGTGAAATCCCTGTTTGAGGTTATTGAAAAGGCTCTCTCCACGGCGTGACCGAATCCCGGATAGGGCAGGATTATATAATTCTCGTTTGTGATGCTGAGTATCCCCCTGATGTTGGGATGCTCGCAGAAATAAAACCTGTATATGAACCTTTCGACGTCAACAGGCTCTATTTTGCGTATGAACATGTGGTATCGGCTGTTGTGACGCTGTAGCACCGCGAATTCGCTTGTGGTCTCGCCTGTTATATGAAGATCGCGGTCTGATTGGACGACGCAGCTCAGCTCGTCGAGGTCATACTCAAGAGCCGTTCCCAGGGCAAAGGGACGGTGTCTGTAATCGAAGGTGAAGCCCTCGATCACAGTGTTCTCGGTGCGGTCAATATCGGCGTAGTAGAGGGGATTTTCGAGCAGTATGGTTGTGTTGTCTCCCTTTACCGTGACATTGCGGCAGTTTTCGAGGAAAAGAGCGCAGAAATGATCGCGGGGAATGTATTTTTCTCCGCTGTCCGGATTTTCGTCGGTGCTTATTCCCTCGGGCGAGAGGTAATACGTCCTGTCCTTACCGAAAAGCACTGTGCAGTCCGATGTGCCGGAAGCCCGGCGCATTGCGAGATAAACGGCATAAAAGTCGTTGGATACGCCGTCTCCCTTCGCGCCGAACTCCTCCGGGGTGATGATTATTTCGGAATGATTCATGGTTTCGCTGTATCTATATTACTCTATTACTCTGTATAAAGACCGGGCTCGTCCTTATCCCAGTATTCTTCCCAGTCCTCCGCGATGTTGAGGGCGACGGGAACGGTATTGCCGGTGCCGTCAGGCTTCTTGAAGGGGGTAAGGGTGTCGTTTTCCACCATCTTGCGCTCGTATTCGTCGCGGAAGTTGGGGATGCGGAAGTTTTCGCCGTGGTTGAGACAGCTTCTCCAGCCGAGAACAGCCGCCGCCGACATCTCCGCGCCCTTGTATACGTCAAAGAAGGGAAGCTCGCCGTCGCGGAGATAGGCGATCATCTTCTGGACTACCATGTAGTCGCTTCCGCCGTGACCGGCGTTGATTCCGTTGCGGAGCATGGGATCGAGTCTGTCGGGGTCGGGCTCGTAGACGGAATCGGTGTCAACATCTTCTCTCTTCCAGATGGGATGATAGTGCAGCCATACCTTTTCGCCGTTCTGCTGACCGTAGACCGCGGAAGCCTTGTCGCCGCTTACGCGGTAGAGCATGGGAGAGGCAACTCCGTTGCAGCCCGAAAAACGTCCGATGGTGCCGTTGTCGAATTCGCACTGTATCATAGCCATGCCGTCGTTGATGGGACGGAACTTG
>JAZQNC010000105.1:0-2522 GCA_045627165.1 Eubacteriales bacterium | reverse complement strand
CCCGCGATTTTTCCCAGCTCTACTGTGCGCGCCTCGTAACCGAGAGTTTCGAGGATATATCCGGTCTTCTCGGCTACCGCGGTCACATGGGCGAAACTGTGCTCGGTGTATCCGAGTGCTTCCAGACACTGATCTGCAGTGCGGACGTAGGTTATAACTGCCGGATAGTTTTTGATTTCTTCGTATGTCATAGTTTTATTAACTCCGAATTATAAAGATAAATAATATTCTGTACGACGCGGTATTCAGAATCAGGCTTTGGACATGATTCCGGGTGCATACTCGCTGCGATTCGGGTCTGAAAGAGTTATGCTGCAGTCCTCCATACAAACCGCGCCGAGACCGCTGCGCCATTTCTGAACAGAGAAGGTTATTTTGCTGTCGTTTGCTTTTGTGATATCAACGCACATGTAAATGCCTTTTTCCATACAGAGCATTCCGTTGTCTTTGGTTATCCATCCGGACTTTTGAAGCTCGTCAAAGGTGGTTATAGTCACGTTGGGACAACCGGTGATATCTGTCAGCATATAGGAAATCGCGGCTTTCTCGGTTTCGCTGAGAATATCGCACCCGTCGGCTGCTTTGAATTCCAGTCCGACAAGCTCGATATTGTCGTTGATACCGTTGTCTTTGCCGTAAATATCGGACAGAGCCTTTATAAATGCAGGCGCGTGGGAAGATTCTTCGTCGGTCAGTATATCTATTCTGCTTACGCCTTGGGGGATGCAGGGGTACAGCTCGCCGATTCTTCCGTCATAAACGATATTGACTGTGTCGCCTTCGGAAAGAGAAGCGGAACCATTGCCGTTTTCTGTGATTTCAACGCCGTCCATGCTGAAACTGTATATTGAATTGAAACCACCGATCTCGGCAAACAGCCCATTCGAACCTGCATTGCAGATATATGCGGCCCTGATTACATATTCATCGTCTGCCTTTTCTCCGCTTCTGTCACTGCAGGAGCTGAACAGTGAGAGCGTTGCGGCAGTCAGTATGATAAACGACAGTACCGACAAAAATACAAATGTGCTTTTTTTCATGTTCGTTTCCCCGATCTTCATAAAGACGAAAAATCCTTTCTTTGAGACTTCGCAGAAATATCCATACGTTCCGTATGACGATACTTTTTCGATTATGTTCCCGAAAATCTTGCTTTTTTTCGTCCGCTGCTGTATAATGACATAAAACAGTTCTGACGGACTGATATTTGTACAGGAGCAACGAATATGAACAGAACAGACATAACGCCGCTGGTGGACAGAATATCCGAACGTGTGCAGGCTCACAGGCTTGCCGACGGAAGCTACTGCCGCTGGCTCTGGAACAATTCATCCGGAAGCCGTGAGATGGGCGAAAACGCCTACGGCTGTGCCGACGCCGCCAATATTCTTTATACCATAGGTGAGTTTCCGAAAGCACAATCCGAAAGGGATGCCTTTGTAAAGACGATGCAGGCCATGCAGGATGAGGACGGACTGTTCCACGAAAAGACTCATCATTTCATACATACCACGGCCCACTGTACCGCGGCTCTTGAGCTGTTTGACGCTCAGCCGTTAAAGAGACCGACGGCTCTGCTGAAATATCTTGACGCCGGTGAGCTTTACGGTCTGCTTGAAGGGCTTGACTGGGCAAAGTCTCCGTGGAACGAGTCCCATAAGGGAGCCGGAATATATGTGATCATGCACCTCTGCGGCGAAAGCAGCGCCGAATGGGAAAGAAAATACTTTGACTGGTTCTGGGACAATACCGATGACGAAACCGGATTCTGGTGCGGAAAAAAGGGTACCGTACAGCGTGATACATGGCTGTACCAGTATATGGCAGGCGGATTCCATTACATGTTCAATCATGAGTACGCACACATGCCTCTTCGCCGTCCGGATAAGGTGATAGACAGCTGCATAAAGATGTACGCTGAAAAAGAGCTTCCGCGTGGATTCGGTCAGGGTGCCGACTTCATCAATATCGACTGGGTATACTGCCTTACCAGGGCCGCGCGTCAGACGACGCACCGCTATGACGAGGTGTATCATTACCTTGAGGATTTCGCCGAAAAGCACCTCGAATTCTGGTTCAACGCCGACTGGGAACACAACGAGACTATAAACGACCTTCACATGCTTTTCGGAGGAGTATGCACTCTCGCGGAGCTTCAGAGCGCGCTGCGCGGCAAAATGCCTTCACGTAGACCGCTCAGACTTGTTCTTGACCGCCGTCCCTTCATCTGATCTGTAATCATAATCCAACAGCCTGCCGCCATCTGACGACAGGCTGTATCATTTCTGAAATATATCAGGTTTCTATTCCGGCAAACTGTGTGTCGTAGAGCTTGCGGTATTCGCCGTGAAGCTCGAGAAGCTCCTCATGACTGCCGTACTCGACGATATGACCTTCGTTGAGAACTATGATCATATCAGCGTCGCGTATCGTGGAAAGACGGTGCGCGATGATAAGGCTTGTCCTTCCTTCCATAAGCTTGAGCATGGCTTCCTGAATCTGCATCTCGGTACGGGTATCGA
>JAZQNC010000104.1:0-6430 GCA_045627165.1 Eubacteriales bacterium | reverse complement strand
CCTATGATGCGGCTGCGCTCAAACGAGCCGGTGATTCCTCTGCGGATATTGCGCAGCCGGCGGCTTCCACGGAAGGGCTTCGACAATCCGCGGCATATAAGGCTGTCGCGGCAGGCGTCGTTGAAGCCGTCATATCCGGTGAGTATGCCGCCTATGACCGAATGTTCCGCCGCTTCGGAGATTTTTCCGGCAAGCGCGGTCATCGCCGAGAGGATCAGGCTCTGAGCGAATAATTCCTTGATTGATTTCATAGCTTCATCTTTACAAACAGGAGAGTATTGACCATTCAGACAATACTCTCCCCTCCGGGCGATACCCGGCATAATATCAATATCAGCGTCTGACGGTTACGACGGCATATCCGACGTTGGTACCCGACACGGTATATTCCGCGCCCTTCGGCACTTCAAAGGTACAGCTTCCGCTGTTGCTGACCGCGATACTGAATATCTCCCAGCTGTTTCCCGCGTCGTCGCTGAAAAGCAGATGCGTTCCGTCGGCGGGATATTTCTTCAGCTCCTCGATATATTCCTCGAGACAGAAGTCGTATTTGCGCATATAGTAGGCATGAGGCACGCCCACATAGCGGAAATGCCACTCCTCATAGAGCTTTGTTATTTGATTCTTGGGAGTCGAATACCGGCGGACGATGCCGTATTTGTAGCAGTTGTTCAGTATCCAGTTATACGCCGTATCACTGGCGAGAGTCTCGGTAACTCCGTCGGCGGTATACACGTTGAAGTCGAAGCCGTAGCCTGTGTTATGGTCGCTGCATCCGCCGACAGCCACGTTCTGCTCGGCGGCGCCTATTCCGTAACGGTTGACATAAGCGGAATATATCGCCATCTGTTCGTCATAGGTGCGGTAAGCGTTGTTTATCAGCACGTCGTTCTTTCCCGTAGCGGCGTTGAAATCCGCCATGAGACTGTTTATCGCCTCTATGCAGCTTCCGTCAAGGCAGGTCTCGGAAGAGGACACCTTATAATTTCTCGTCTTGCGGGAATAAATGGTAGGGAGCGCCCGCTCATCGGGACGGCTGTAGGCGTGATCGGGATTGCAGAGTACCAGACTTCCGGTCTGCAGCTCCTCCTCTCCGATGGTGACGCTTTCCTTCTCGCCGGTATATTCGGCGGGAGCTGACGGTCCGTCGGTCTCCTCGGGCTCGGTGGCGGGAGCCTCCGTTACGGGAGCTTCGCTTTCGGGGATAACGGCGCTTTCGCTTTCGGAAACCGAAGGCGTATCCATGCCGTCGTCCCCCGCGGAGGAGCCGGCGGAACGGAATATCGCCCAGAAGCCCAGTATCATCAGCATCAGTATCGCCAGGGTTATGAAGAACACGGTAAAGTAGAGCTTAACGTAGCTGCGGCGTTTACCGCGCCTTTTGTTAGCTGTTTCTGCCATTACTCTTATAATGGGTATACGTTTATATCAGACGGACTGTCAGCCGTCGATCTTCTTGGCGTCATTGCAGAGCGCGCGGAACTCGGCAAGCTTCGCGTCGGTGAACGCCTCGATCTCCGCCTTCTCCTCTGCGGAAAGGCCCGCCGAGAACTTGTCGTACTTCTTCTGGAGCTTTGCGTAGTCCTTTTCCATGCCGGCGTTGAGCATACCCTTGTCCTTGTAGGGCTTGTTGAGCTTGAGCTTGTATATCTTGTCTGCGGAAAGAGAATATGTGATCTTGATGGGCTTGAGCTGACCGTTCTGTTCTACGATGACCTCGTTGCCTCTGCCGGCGTGAAGCTCCTCAACTGCCATAACCGCCATTCTGGAAGCGGTAAGACGGTCGCGGAGAGTGGGGATGCCGCCGCGAACCACATGAGCCAGACGGACGAACTTTGTCTCGATGTAGTTGGGACGGAAAATCTTCTTGTTTGTGGGGTCTGCGGCACGCTTTGCCTCGGTCTCCTCGTCGTCAGCGTCGCCAGTACGGTAGTTGATCTCCTGAGCGAGATACTCGGAGAGCTTGCCGTGACCTTCGTCGGCGATGTCAAGCGGAACGCCCTCGGCAACGATCACGGTGAAGTCGTGCTTGCCCTCGAGACGGAGAGCGTCGAGCTTTTCGCATATCTCGGAAACCTTCTCCTCGACAGAACCGAAAACGTCTTCCTTGAGCCAGATCGCGTTTGCGCCGGAAGCTATGCCGGCGTTGAGAGCGATATCTCCCGCGCCTCTGCCCATGACCTCGATGACCTCGCCGCGGCAGTGGGAGTTGCAGGTGTAGCGGGTGTTGTCCGCCATTTCAACTACGGTATTCATCGCGGTATCGAAGCCTACGGTATAATCGGTGGTGACCAGGTCGTTGTCGATGGAGCCGGGGAAGCCTACGCAGTTGATCTTCTGGTCGATGGTGAATTCGGTCGCGCCGGAAAGCGTGCCGTCGCCGCCGATCGTTACAAGACCCATGATTCCGTTGCGGCGGCAGGACTCGGCAGCCATTGCCATACCCTCTGCGGAATTGAAGCGGTCGCAGCGGTCGGAGTAGAGGATTGTACCCGACTTGTCTATGATATCGTCAACATCGCGCTCGGTAAGAATACGCAGACCGGAGGTCTTGCCGTACTGCTTGAGATCGAGGGGAGTGATATAGTGGTTGCCGTCGGGCTCTTCGCCGTTCTTGTAGGTGTAAACGTAGTTATCGATAAGTCCCTTGTAGCCGCCGATAACGCCGACGACCTCATATCCGAGACCTATGGCGCGAAGCGTAGCGGCGCGTACTCCGGCGTTCATTCCGGGAGCATCTCCGCCGGATGTAAGTATACCTATTCTTTTCTTTTCTGACATGGCTGTTTTCCTCCGTATATGTTTACATTTATTTTCCGTTTGTTGTATTATAACTGCACCTGTTTTATTATACAGCAGCCGTACCTCCATTTCCACACAATATTGTAAATTCGCTGTATCGGATTTCACAGAACGCACGGTCAAAATACGCTTTACCGCTTGACAATTCGGACAAAACGGCATATAATAATTTATGTTCATACGGTGTAGTTATCATATAATATCGCGCTTCACGCTTACAGGGACAGAAAAGATGAAAATAAAACGCATTACAATCACGCTGCTCGCCGTTGTGCTGACGGCGGCTCTCACGGTCACGGGTTCATACGCATCTGACACAGGAAGCTGCGGCAGCGGCGCGCAGTGGTCATATTCGGCAGGCACATTGAGCATAACCGGCAGCGGAGACATGCAGGACTACGACGACGGGTACGGCGCGCCGTGGGAAAGTCTGAAAGACGACATTACCTCGATCAGTATCGCGGAGGGCATAACCTCGATCGGCGACTACGCCTTTGCCTTCTGCGACAGCCTTGCCTCGGTCACATTCCCCTCGTCGCTGACCGAAATCGGCGCGGGAGCCTTCGGCGAAGCTTCGATAGACGGAATTCTGACGATTCCCGACAGTGTGACCGAAATCGGCGAATACGCCTTCTGCGACTGCTCCTTCAACGGCACGGTCACTTTCGGCAACGGTCTGGAAACGCTGGGCGAATGCGCCTTCTACGGCTGCAATTTCACAGGCAGCCTCGCGCTTCCCGACTCTCTTACGGTAATACCCGATGGAGCCTTCGGCGACTGTTCCTGCCTTGACGGGACGCTTACCCTCGGAGCCTATACCGAAGAGATCGGCTACAAAGCCTTTTACAACTGCTGCCGTCTCACCGGAGATATATTCATTCCCGACACGGTAACAAAGATAGACGATTATGCTTTCGCCTACTGCGTGAGCTTCGACGGAAGGCTGAAAATAGGCACGCCCGGAACTTCCGGCGCGCTGTCGGTCCTTTCCGAGATAGGTAATTCCGCCTTCGCCGAATGCCGCGGCATACGCGGAGGAGCCGTCCTTCCGCCCTCTCTCGAATCGATAGGAAGCATGGGCTTCTACGGCTGCGATATGCTCAGCTTCATTGATTTTCGCGGCGATCTTCCCTCTGTCGGATCGGAGGCCTTTACCGGATGCTCCGAAAACGAGGAGATCGCGCTTTACTACCCCGACGGCTCCGCTGAATGGGAAGAAGCCCTGACCGGCAGCTCTCTCGTTATCGGCACCAGCTCATACTGCGCTCTGCCGCACAACGCCCGCACCGACCTTGACGGAGACGGCATTCTCAGCTGCTCCGACCCGGTTCATCTGCTATGGAGGATATTCTACCCCGACGATTACACCGTTGCCGGTATTTCCGGCTGCGACTTCAACAACGACGGAACGGTAAACATCAGCGACGCGGTATATCTGCTGTGGTACATCTTCACCCCCGCGACTCATCCCATAGAGTGATCGCAAACAAAAAACGACCTCATACATACCGACAGGAGCCGGATATTCCGGCTTCTGTTTTTTTGCGTGAACCTTTCGTGACGATTTCACTGTTGTCTATAACCGTCTTTTCATTTTGCCGACAATTATTCCGCACGGATAATAAAATTTCTGCATTGACAATGTGCAATTTCCGCACACGATTTGTGCAGATTATTTCCGGCTGTATTTTCATCACGATTTTTGTGAAATATCCGCTGTTTCGGGCGTTTTGAGGTGATAATATCGCATTTCGGGGTGACAAAGCTGCTGTGTAAAATTGTGTTTGACCATGCTATAATATAGTCACAACAAAGAGAGCAAACAAAAAACACACAGGAGCCAAGAATCATGAAGAAGAACGTAATCACAGTAATCCTTACAGTAATCGCACTCGCAGCAGCTATCCTCGCAGTAAACGCTACAGCGGCTGACAATGCAGTTCTTCCCACAACTTCCGCTCCTACAGCAAAGTACACAAAGACCGTTAAGTCCGAGATCGCAAACCGCGGCAACTACGGCAGAATCACAATAGAAGACGCTGACATCGACGTAGCTCTCTTCTACACAAAGGACCTCTCCAAGCTCCAGAAGCTCACAGACGCAGAAGACTCCGCAGCAATGTTCAACTGGAAAGACGGCAACGTAATCGTAGCAGACCACAGCAACCAGGACTTCGGCGCTCTCCACACCTTCACACCCGATAACTCCTACGCATACATCACCACAGCAGACGGCGTTGAGACCTACAAGTGCGTTGAGAAGATCAACAACGGTTGGAACCTCGGCTCCACACTCGCATTCGAGAACAAGACCGCTCTCGGCACCAAGTACACAAACAACCTCGTGCTCTACACCTGCAACAACAAGGACGGCACAAGAGTAACGATCACAGTATGGGAAAAGGTTGAAGCAGAAAAGACCGAAACCAAGACGGTTAACTACACAACATACACAGTAAAGTCCGGCGACTCCGCATGGTCCATCGCATACAAGTTCCTCGGCGACGGCGCGAGATACACAGAGATCGTTAAGCTCAACAACCTCGCAACTTCCACAGTAACCGCTGGTCAGACCCTCAGAATCCCCGCTTAATCAGAAATACAACAAAGTGAATACATCAAAATAAAACTTCCGGTGCAGACCGGATTTTTTATTTTTCAAAACTTACTAAAATCCTCCTGTGTTGCGATACGGTCATATTTCAGACTGTCATTTGCCTTCTCCGTCCACATATCCAATACAAGACCTATGGTAAGCAGATCCAGATCGGATACAGATATTCCAAGCTCAACGCAGCGCAGGAGAAACAGCGGTGTTGTCATTTCACGGGAGGATCTGCTCTGTTTTTTGAAAAAAAGCCGCTAATCTTTGAAGCTCAAAGGTTAGCGGTCTATTTATCATGATTTAATTTCTCAGTTCAGAAATGGAACACAAAATCATTTTTTACTGCGCTCAAAGGTCCAGTCCGATTTAGCCCATATTTCGTTGATACGCGCAGCAGCCTCAAATTCGTCCTTTGCAGGAATGAATTCATTAATCGGAACCTTACCGTCAAGAGCCCAGAAAGCATTTTCACACAGGGCCTCCATCTCAAGTTCTCCCGGACGCACCACTACCGGAGCGATGAATTTTACGCGCTTTATTATGCGGTCGGTGATTTTCGGAGAATTTGCCATACCGCCGGCCAGTATGATTACATCGACATCACCGCAGAGAGTGGTTGCAAACGCGCCGATATCCTTAGCTATCTGATAACACATGGCTTCCACAACTTCATCGGCGTATTTGTCTCCGTCCTGTATGCGCCGGAGAATTTCCTGCATGTCTATCGTTCCTAAATATCCGAGAAGACCGGCAGAACCGTTTACGTGCCAACACATCTCCTCATACGTATATTTACCGGAATAACACTCACTGATCAGCTTGTCGATCGGTACGGTGAGACAGCGGTTGGTGGAAAAACATCCTTCGCCGTTTACCGAATTGTTGGTATCTATCATTCTCCCGTGACAATGTGCGATCGTGTTCATGCCGCCGCCAAGTCCGACGGTAATTGCATTTATATCTTCATAAGTTTTGCCCTGTTTTGCCGCCCATTCTCTTAAAACAGCTCTGGCATTCAGAGTC
>JAZQNC010000103.1:0-7575 GCA_045627165.1 Eubacteriales bacterium | reverse complement strand
GGACGGCAAGGGCGAGTTCCACACGCTGACCGGCAACCAGATCGCCTGCCTGATGCTGTACTATATCCTGTCCGGCAGGACCACTATCGACGCCATGTGGGTATCTGTTGACGGCTTTGCGCTGACCTTTGCCTCCGGTATCCTCTCTCTGCTGAAAACAAGCGCGAACGCCATAGACCACGGTCAGACGGAAGCCGCTCTCGCGCTTGGATATACGGAAACTCAGTCTTTTCTGCGCGTGGTGCTTCCGCAGGCAATGAAATATTTCTTCCCGGGATTTCAGGGAGAGCTCGTTACCCTCATCAAAGGGACCGCCGTCGTCGGATATATCTCGGTGCAGGACCTGACCCGCGTCAGCGACATTGTGCGCAGCAGGACCTACGAGGCCTTTTTCCCGCTGATCGTCACCGCGGTCATCTATTTTGCCATAGCACGGCTGCTTACGTTCCTGGTACGGCGAATTGAGTTCGCCGCTGATCCGAGACACCGTTCCGCCGAACAGATACTGAAAGGGGTAACGAGAACATGATCACCATACGACATCTGAAAAAACAATATCCCAACGCCACCCCGCTCAAAGACGTAAACGTGACCATCAACGACGGGGACGTTATTTCAGTCATCGGTCCCTCCGGAACGGGAAAATCCACGCTGCTTCGCTGCATAAATCTGCTGGATCAGCCGACTTCGGGCGAAATCATCGTAAACGGCAGGAATATCCTTGACAAAGACTGCCGTATCAACGACGTTCGCAAGAAAATGGGAATGGTCTTCCAGTCGTTTTACCTGTTCGGTCATCTTACCGTCATCGAAAACGTCATGAAAGCGCCTATGGAGCTGCTGGGCGTCAGCAAACAGGAAGCATACGACCGCGCTGTGGAGCTGCTTAAAACCGTCGGCATGGAAGGCCGTCTCATGAATTATCCGGATATGCTTTCGGGAGGTCAGAAACAGCGTGTCGCAATCGCCCGCACTCTCGCAATGGACCCCGATATCATCCTGTTCGATGAACCCACCAGCGCGCTTGACCCCACCATGGTAGGCGAGGTCGAGGCGGTGATCTCCGATCTGGCGAAGACGGGAAAGACCATGATGCTGGTTTCTCACGATATGAAGTTTGCCCGCTCTATCTGCAACCGGGTATTCTATATGGATCAGGGCGGCGTTTATGAAGACGGCACTCCGGAACAGATATTTGACAATCCGCAGAAAGAGCTTACCCGACGCTTTATCCGTCATCTCAAAACCTTTGAAACCGTCATCGACAGCGCCTCGTTTGATTTTATCGGCGTGGTCAGCTCGCTCAGTCAATACGGCTACCGCAGCCAGCTGCCGCCCAAAACCGTGTACCGGCTCCAGTCCCTGTTTGAAGAGCTGTGTCAGCAGATTCTTCTGCCGCGTCTCACCGACGATCCGCACATCAGCTTTACGGTCGAATACGACGAACAGAACGGAGAAGCGTCGGTTATCGTGCGGTACAGCGGCGAGCCGTTCAATCCTCAGGATTCGGAAAACAGCCTGTCTCTGGCGATAGTGAACAATCTGGCGCAAAGTATGGAATACACAGCCTGCCCCGATGACCCATATCGTAATCAGGTCGTTATCCGTGTGAAGTAAAACCCAAAAAGCAGCGAAGAAATCGTGACGACAGAATAAGGCGGCATACATCATGTTATTATTCTCACTTGACGAATACGGAGATTTTGAAAACGCTTCCGGTCAGAACGGGCCGGTTTTCATCGGCGGTCTAATCTTCGATGACGGCGGCATTGAGGGCGAGGAAGAGCGCGAGCGTTCACGCATAGCCGCCTACTACCGCGGAATAATCTCATCCTGCGGAAACGGAAACAGCAAATTCACATACCCCTCGGCTCTTCACGTAAACAGACGCAGCAATAACGGCTCGGTCGTCGGCAAAGTGAAAAGCGCGGTATCCGCTTCTCTGCCGGAATTCATAAGGTACGGCACCTATGAAGGCGGCGGACTTGCCGGCGACGGAAAGCAGCTTGAGGAACGCAGAGGAAAATATCATATATTCGTTATTCTGAAAAGCGACGACGGAATATCTCCGCTGTTCAGCGCGGAGGCAAGCGATTTTGTCCGCGAGGACTATGCCTGCAATCTCTATTTTCACATGGCGAGTCAGTTCGTTTCGGGAGTCGTATTTCACAATCCCCTGCTGGATATAAAAAACAACGCCCTGAAATTCAACCTCGCAACCCGCGCCAGCGCCGATATATCCATAGATTCGGAAGAATTCGACGAATACAACAGCATCGGTCTCACCCAGAGCGGCGTCAAAGGCTCGTACACTTACTATCAGATAACAGACCCCGGCATTTACCGCACCCTGATAGCCGATGAAATGGTGGATTCCGAGCTGTATGACGTTGACATAAAGCCCCTCGAAATCAGATCCATCAATTATAACAATCCGTCCGGAATGGAATTTCTGTATATGGCGGACAGTATATGTTCCTATCTGAGTTTCGTAGTTCCGGGCAGAAATTCGTCCGAATGGCTGAATGAAATCAAAACGAGGCTCGATAAAGTCACGGACAGTCCCATACTGTTTGCCTACGATGAAGCCGACAGGATATTCGCAAATGCGTGGAAAGCCTATGAAAACGGGCATATATACCGTTCGCTGTGCCTTATGTACAAATGCACGACGGTCAGAAACGCATTTTCAAGGCATTATCAGAACTTCTGGCTGCCTTTTCTGAAAGAAAGAATAACCTCCGGCGGATTTTCCGCCGATATAAGGTCGGCGATTGACAGCCTCAGCGACTCCATGCGCACGAACAGCGCCGACAACAAAAGAGCTCTTTATATATTCGGAATACTGGAGGAAACGGTTTCAAAAGCCGATATGTCCGAACTGCACTCATACGAAAAGGCAATGCTTTTCAGACTCTACGATACAGCGGTATCGGTATATTCGCATATCGGCGACACGGCAAACACCGAACTATACTACAGAAAAGCGCGCGAATACAGCGACTACGCCGATAACGAGCAGTATATGTCGATGCAGAACAGACTTGTTGATTTTCTGTGCGACATATTCGAATATGAAAAAGCCCTTGTCAAGGCTGAGGAAAATGTTGAAAAACAGCTGAAAATATCAGATATACGCGGGAACACCCGATTAAACGTCCCTCTCGGAAAATCGCTGAGTCAGCGCGGTCAGGTATGCGCCTATATGCGCGATACAAGGGCGGAGGAAGATTTTGTCAACGCTCTCGACTGCTTTGAACAGGGTTCGCCCAATTACATGATCACCCTGTCCTACCTTCTCCACTACTATCTTGACAATAGGTATGACGGGAAATATCTCGAAATGTCGGCGGAATATTTCGGCGGTTCGCGGGATATTGCCGGTCAGCTGGATTATATAAAGAAAACGGAGGGAAGCGGCACCGTAAGTCTCAGATTTTCTTTCTATGTGTTGGTCAGAGGACTGTACAGCGTCAGACTGTCCGAAATAGATGACGATATCTGGAAACGGCTGTGCGGCGACGCAGAAGAATACGGTATCACCGAGCATCCGTGCGAGCTGATATACAAATATCTCGCACTGATCGCGATCTCACGCGGAGACATGAACGCGGAAAGAGAATATGAAAAGAAATGCGAAAGGTTTCCTCTATCGCCGGGCGACGCCGTTCACATAATCCGTTCATACGCCTGTTATGAGATCAGCCGCGCCCGCGGAACATCGGCGAACAGATATATCGAGGAGATCAAAAGGCTTATGAAACCCGGAAAAGCCGCGGATGAAGAAGCATTGAAGCGAATGCTGACATATATGTATATATGATAAAGATATGCTGTCCATGCCGCGCACGCCCCAAAAGCCGACAGTCAGATCCGACGAATACAAATCTAATCGAAAGGAGCTTCCGCCGACGCGGGAGTTACGGTCATAACAATGAAAGTATTCTATCAAAATCCCGTTATCGCGGGAGCCGACCCCTTTGTGCTGCTGCACGAAGGCACCTATTACCTTTACTCCACAAACTGTCCGGACGGATACCATGTGTATACCTCGGATGATCTGGTGAACTGGCCCGACCGCGGATACTGTCTGCGGGCGGGAGACGGGATCAAAGGTAACCGCGGCTTCTGGGCTCCGGAGGTCATGGAGCGCGGCGGGAAATTCTATATGGTCTACATCGCCGAGGAACATCTCGGTATCGCAGTGTCCGATTCTCCGCTGGGGCCGTTCCGTCAGGTGCGAAACGAATGGCTGAACGAGCTTAACGAAATCGACGGTCACTTTTTCGAGGACGATGACGGTACGGTATGGCTGTATTTTGTCCGCTTTGACCGCGGAAACGTTCTCTGGTGCGCCAGAATGAACGACGACCTACTGTCATACGACAGGTCAACGGCACGCTTTTTGCTCCGTGCCGAGGAAGAATGGGAATGCAGAGCCGGAAGCGTTATGGAAGGCGCATTCGTGCTCAAGCACAACGGAAAATATTATCTTACCTATTCGGCAAACGATACCCGCTCTCCCGATTACGCGATAGGCTGCGCAGTCTCGGATAAGCCCGACGGTCCCTTTGTCCGCACGTCAAACAGCCCTATCCTGCACCGCACCGAAAACGTCAGCGGCACCGGTCATCACAGCTTTACGAAATCGAAAGACGGCGGCAGGCTTATCTGTGTCTATCACACCCATGAATCGACAGATAGAATGGGGACCCGTATGACCTGTATCGACCCGGCGGGCTTTGAAAAAGCGGAGGACGGCGGCGACGATCTGCTCGTCATACACGGTCCTTCCTTCGGTAAAACCGAGCTTGAAATATAAAAGCGAAATCAGATGATCTGTTGACCGATATCCGTTAACAGGCGTACCGTCGTGGTGACTGTGTATGAAAATTATCATATTTTGTGCATGAAAATTATCATATTTTGTGTTGACATCAGGAAATATTTATTGTATAATGACAATACATTTTATAATGGAGGATTATACAAATGAACAAGAAAATCATCGCGCTTCTGCTTGCGGTTATCATGATGGCTGCGGCATTCTGCGCATGCGGTGAAAAATCAACACTGCAGACCATCAAGCTCGGTACTTCCGGCTTCGCCGTACAGGCTGATGCTTCCTACAAGGAAGGCACTATCAGTGCCGACGACACAACCGAAGGACAGGTTGCATACTACTACAGCGACAGCATACTTCTCGACTTCGATGTTTATCAGTGGGTACTCGCCGACGGCGAAACACTTGAATCCGCTGCAAATGAAGAAGCTGCGGAGTACGGCGCAGCAGCCGAGACCAAGACCTTCGGCGGCATCACTGTATACGCCTACACCGCAAAGGAAGAGAGCGAAGGACAGCAGTACGACACGGTTTCCTACCTGATGGAAAAGGACGGAAATGTTGCAGAGATCGTTTTCTGGCTTGACGGCGAAAACGCTTCCGCAAAGGCAGAAGAGATCATGAACACCCTTACCTACACAGCAGGTGCGGCAAGCAGCGCAATCCGACTCGGCACATCCACACTTTCCATAGCTCCCGCAAAGACTTATAAGGAAGGCGAGATTAGCAAGGAAGACACCGATGAAAATCAGGTTGGCTATTTCTATTCCGACGAGACCACTGTTGACTTCGACGTTTATATGTGGGCAAAGGCTTCCGGCGAAACTCTCGAAGCTGCGGCAGCTGAGGAAGCAGCTCTGTTCGGCGCAGAAGTAAAGAGTGCTGAATATAACGGAATCAAGGTCGCCTACTACAACGCTCAGGAAGAGAGCGAAGGCAAGACCTACGACACCGTAACCTATATCGCAGAGGACGGCGATTTCTTCGTTGAGATCGTAATCTGGCTCGACGGCGAAACAGCAGCTGAAGAAGCAGCACAGATCATCGGTTCTCTCACAAGATAAACAGCGTTATCTGAATTCAAACGGCTGAATATGAGAGCAGGGCGGACAGTCCTGCTCTTTTTTTGCGAAAAAGCACGGAAATCGCACTTTACAGCGCGGTGCTTCCGTGCTAAAATAATACAGAAATACAGATATGCGCAAAGGAGATACGCGGCATGAAAAAATCAGTGATACTGCTGCTCGCGGCGGCGGTTTTATGTACAATTTTTACGGGATGCGGCAAAAGCGAACCGGATATTAACGACGGGATATTTTCCGCTTTTTTCGGCGATGAGCTGAAAGCCGTTGTGGACGAGGGCGTGAGCCTCGGCTGCTTCGACTATGAAAAAGAATATGTCGGAAGGGAATTCACCTTTTCGGAGCTGTGCGATACCGTCACCGCAAAACAGGCGGAAAACGCGCCCGAACCTCAGATAACATATTTCAGACCTACTTCGGCAAAGGGAAGCGTGCTGATGCTCGGCTTCGGCGGACTTACCGACAATGAAAACGGTCCTGAATACTGCAGTTATCTCGCCCTTGCCATAAGAGAGGGCAGACCGGTCATAACCTTCAGCATTGATTCGGGCTACAGAAGCTATGCAGAAATAAACGCCGCGGGCATGATCCGCTCCGGCGGCTCGGCGGGCGCGGGAGATCACATAGCCGACCTCGGCTTTATCAACGGCGAAGGCGAATATATAAGCATATATGACAGCGAGGAATGCTATACCGGCTGGTTTGAAGCTCTTTTCGCGTACTGCGAAAAGGATATATTCAGCGAAAACACCGCAGAGCTTGCGCGTCAGGCGGACAGCACGGAAACCGAGGACATTATCGCGCTCTATGTCATAGGCGATAATGTATACGGAATTATAAGCACGGAAGAACAGGACAGATTAAGCGGACTCATGAGCTCCGCCGAGGCCGACGGACTGCGTATAGTCTTCGCTGACGAAATCGACTCCGTGATCTCAGACTATGCGGCTTCTCTCGGAATCGGAGAGGATATGCTGAACGCTTACGCGGCCGAATGGCTCGCCGCGGAATAAACCGCGATACACGATATGGCAGACGCGAAATCAGGCGTCTGCTTTTTTTGCAAAAAAGCGGCATAATAGTCCAAATCGCTTGATAGTTATACTTTCCCGTGGTATAATGAGCGTATCCTATTGTATCTGAAAACGGAGAATGAAAAATGTCATTTGAAACTCTGATGGATGAATGCAGACTCATCGCCATAATCCGCGGTATAGCATCCGCGCAGGTGTGTGATGCAATGCACGCGCTGTATAACGGTGGGATCCGCATTGCCGAGATAACCTACGACAGTACCGGAAAAACTCCGGACACAGAGACCGCGAAGATGATAGAAGCCGCATCGGAGGAAATGCGCGGAAAAATGATGATCGGGGCGGGAACGGTGCTTTCCGCGAAGCAGGTCGAATACACAAAGAAATCCGGCGGAGAATTTATCATTTCCCCTCACTTTGACCCCAAGATCGTAAAGAAGACCAAAAAGCTCGGAATGATCTCCATTCCTGCCGCCATGTCGGTAAGCGAAATCGTAGCGGCGCACAACGCTCACGCGGATTACATCAAGATATTTCCTGCCAACGCTCTCGGCGGAGAGGCGTTTTTCAAAGCTCTGCGCGGACCTCTTCCGAATATCAGACTGCTTGCGGTATC
>JAZQNC010000102.1:0-7450 GCA_045627165.1 Eubacteriales bacterium | reverse complement strand
TTCTCCGTATTTTTCATCGAGCGTTCCGGAATCCTGGAGACGCTGGCATATTTCTCTGTCATCCTGGTTCAAGGACTATATTTACATTCCGCTCGGCGGCAACCGCGTTTCAAAGCCACGCTGGATATTCAATCAGCTTGTGACCTTTACCATAAGCGGAGTATGGCACGGCGCAGGCTACACCTATGTGGTATGGGGATTTCTGAACGGTATATATATTGTCGTTTCGCGTTACACAAAACCAATTCGTGATAAATTACGCGGCAGATATCATATTCCCGATTTGGTGTCACAGCCTGTTTCCATCGCGGCAACATTCTGTCTGATAGCCTTTTCATGGATCTTCTTCAGAGCCAACACCTTCTCCGACGCATTTTACGTAATCGGTCACATGTTCGGCAAAACCTTCGGCAGCTTTGATACCATTGCCGGACTTCGCGTATATGTTGCGATAGGAGCAGTCGTTGTACTCGCGGCAGTGGAATTCCTGAAAAATTATCAGGATAAGATCATAAAGCTTTATTTCACAATGCCTCACGCCGCACGCCTCGCAGCATACGCCCTGTTTACAGCTCTTATAGTTCTGTTCGGAGCCTATGACAACAAGGCATTCATTTACTTCCAGTTCTGATAATAAACCGGGTTAACAAAAAAGGATACTGACTCATGGATACAACAAAAGAAATTACAGACAAGAAAGCTCTGCTTCGGATCCTGCTGTCCGGACTTGCCGTTGTATTGGCGGCATTCATTCTGGTAGTCATCGCAAATGCCATGATGAATACCTTTCTGGACGCTGAACTGGAATCGGTTCAGATTGCGGCTCAGAAAGCAGAAGAGGCAAGACTTGCCGCCGAAGCGATAGCGGATGAAAAGCTCCGTCAGGAAGCCGAAATGAAGGCAAAAATAGCGCAGTATGACCAGATGGAGGCTTTCTATCAGCAGTATAAAAACCGCGACTGCTACCATTATTACGGACAGTTCTATGAGATGTTCAACAATGTGTATGAAGCGGACACGATTTTTATCGGCACGTCACACTGTTCGCACGGAATAAATCCTCTGTATATCGAGGACGAGATCACAAACCGATCGTTTTTCAATTTCGGTCTGAACGGTACGGTTCCTTCATATTACCGTGACTGGTACAAGGTATTCAAGGAAGAAGCACAATATCCGCTTCCCGACACCATAATCTACTGCGTGGACTGGTTCATGACCGATACCGGATGGCTGTGGCGCAGAATCGACTTTGATACTCCCGATAATATGGCTTTGGGAGTTATGCGTTCACTTAAAAAGAAAACCTCTTCTTCCAAAAAAGCCGAAACCGCAGTCACGGAGGACACTCAGTCCGACAAGGAAAACACCGTGACAGACGACGCAGTCAGGGAAAAAACTCTGTCTGAGCTTCTCGGCGAATCAATAAGGAAAAACGGCTGGTGGAATATCGAGGAACACACCACCGTGCTGATGCTCAATACCCCGATTTTTTCCGAAAGAGACCGAATCCCCGAAGTGCTGTCATTCTACTTTCACGGAATGAGGCTTCCGGAACAGGAAAACGTGACACCCGATGCGGAAGCTGTATCCCCCGATGCGGAAGAGACCGAAACGCTTGCCATTCCGACTTATACGCATAAAAAGCTTATCGACGCATCGGGAAATATCACCAGCGATTACTACAAGGGATATATACCGTGGGATGTTGGCTTCGGCGGCGGAAGATCAAATGTAAAATTCACCGACAATCCCAGCGAATGGAAATCGTTCATCAGACTCCTCAACGAGTTTCTCAACGACGGCATCAACATCATCTTCGTTGAAATACCTGAATACAGCGGACGTATTTCCAAAGATATGGACGAGCGCAACGCAATGCTTGATGAGATTGCCGAACAGTACGATATTACGTTTCTGAACTATAACGATGAGCTCGCGTCGGACTTTAACGACGATCCCTCCAATTATTCAGACTGGGGGCATATGAACAAAAAAGGCAGTACCGCATTTTCAAAGATCCTTGCGCAGGATCTCAAACCGCTGCTTGCGGAATTCGATAAACAATAAGTTAACAGATATCGAAACGCTTCTCCGCTTTTCCGCGTAAGTATTCTGTCTTTACAAATTATCGTTCCATACGTAGTTCAGCAAAAAATCAGCCGGATTTTTGAGAATTCCGGCTTTTTTTGCTGTTGGGGATTTTTCTAAAAATCTTAATGATATTGTATATCTGAAATAATAAATAACAGTTGATTTATTTAAGAAATTATGTTAGAATACTACTATGTGATGTACTGCCGGATTCTGCCGTACCATGCGCTTTACAAAATAGCAGAAAACAGAATTTTAATGAGTAGGAAAGCATACGGCTGCCGCTTTTCACTCTTAACATGAGATGCAGCCGATACAAGAGGGAATTATGAAAAAGACCGTACTTGTTTCCGGAGCCTCATCGGGACTCGGACGCGCCGCCGCCGAATACCTTGCGTCTCACGGATACATTGTTTATGCCGGAGCCCGTTCATTCGGCAAGGACGCCCTTTCCGCTCCGAAGGGCTGCAGGGGAATTTATCTTGACGTTACCGATCCTGATTCCGTATCCTCGGTCATATCGGAAATAGTCTCAGCGGAAGGGAGCATCTACGCTGTTGTAAACTGCGCAGCTTTCTTTACTATGGGATCATGCGAGGAAGTGCCGCCGGATGAGCTGTCAGCTATTATCAACACTAACTTTCTCGGAATGGTGCGTGTTGTCCAGAACGCGCTTCCGTATATGCGTCAGAACGGCTGCGGCAGGATAATCAATTTTTCGTCGATAAACGGTCTTCTCGCCATACCGTTTCAGGGAGCCTATACCGCGTCAAAATTTGCCGTTGAGGGATGGAGCGAGGCTCTTTCGCAGGAGGTAAGGCGTTTCGGGATACGTGTTTCGGTAGTTGAGCCCGGAGACTGCCGCGGAGGTTCGCAGAAATACCGTCTGCGCGCGGAACGAAGCGAGGCTTCCTCATCTCCGTACAACAGATACTATACCGCGGCTGCCGAAAAAATTCATCACGATGAATCCAACGGTATGGAACAGATAAGAGTTGCGGCCGCGGTATGCAGACTTCTCGACTCGAAAAATCCTCCGGCGCGCAAAATCGTTGCGACGCCCACTCAGCGAAGCTCTGTTCTGCTGAAAAAGATACTTCCGGGAAATATTTTTGATTCCATTATCTCCGATTATTATGCCCCAAAGGAGTGATAAAAAATGACGTGGCAGGAAAAGACAGCTCTATTAAAGGAAAACATGAACTTCGGGCATCTTTTTGAGGTGCTCTGTCTGGATAAAACCCGGACGTTTGCCATTTGGCTCGAAGGCGACGAAGTAAAGACCTATGATTACGCTCATCTTGAGAATGCGTCGTTCCGATGTGCAGCGAATATTAGCGCATCAGACTTCGGACGCGAAGGCGGCTGGACAGGTATCGCAGTCGATACCTGCAAGGAATGGCCCATCATCTTCTGGGGGCTGCTTGCCGCGGGCAGAAACTGTCTGCTTCTTGATCCCTCGCTTGACGACCTCGGAATATTCCGTCTCATGAAACAGGCCGGAGCGGACTCTCTCGTTACCCGCCGCCGCAGGAATCTCCCCTTTACTCAGAAAACGCCGGAACAGCTCATGGACGGCGGAATTGAAAGAGTTGACAGCTTTGAGCCGTGCTGGGCGGATCTGGTCGCTGCATGTACATCGGGAACTACCGCGTCATCACGGATATATGTATACAACGGCGAAGCCATGTGCCGTCAGGTAATAGGCTTTTCTGAACACCAGCCCTATCCCTGCCTCACCTGTGAATCCGCCGGTATTTTCCGCACGGTAAGCTTTCTTCCGCTCAACCACATATTCGGACTGCTTACCAACGTCATCACGACTCCGTTCCAGAATTATCCCCAGATATACCTGAAGGACAGAGCTCCGCAGACAATAATGGAAACCTGCCGCAAATGCGGAGCGCAGATGATACTCACCGTTCCGCTGCTTGTCAACTCCATTACCGATTCAATAAATAAACAGGCTGCGTCACAGCCCGTAGTGAAGCGTCTCGCTTTCAGAGCGATGCAGAATATTTCCCTTACCTGTCAGAGGATCAATCCGCGCTGGGGACTTTCTGTCGGCAAGAGACTGTTTTCGGGTATTAACGCAAAGCTTTTCGGCGACAGCATGATTCAAATAGTACTGGGCGGAGCGCACGTCTCGGCTGAACCGCTGCGCACGGTCAATGCGCTCGGATACGCTGTTACCGTGGGATTCGGAATGACCGAAACCTGCATCACATCCTATGAAAACAAAATTGACCTGAAAACCCGTCTTTCGGGAAGCGTCGGACTTCCGCTTCCAATCTCCGAATACAAGCTCATCCCCAACGGAGACGACCCGAATACCGGCGAGCTTCTTATCCGCTGCAATGCCATGCATATAGGAAAGCTCGAAAACGGCAAAATTATTCCTCCTGCCGTGGACGCGGAGGGATGGTTCTCTACCGGCGATATCGTCAGACTCGGCTCCGGAGACAGAATGTGGATTGTAGGACGCGCCAAGGATGTAATAATCGGTGAATCCGGAGAAAACATCTATCCGGACGAGGTGGAGGATGTTTTTGTAAATCTCGACGGAGTGGAACAGATGGCGGTAGTCGGAGTGACCCGCGACAATAAGGAACACGTCGCGCTTGTACTCAATGTCGGAGAGAAATTTGACGACGACGAATATCTGAAAAAGCTTTCCGCAGAGATCGCTCTCAGAAACAGCTCTCTCCGTTCACTCAAACGCGCCGGCATAATTCTCGTCACTGACGAAAAGCTCCCCACAGCCGGCGGCATCAAGGTAAAACGCGCCGAGATAACCCGCAGAATCGAAAAAGGAGAGCTTGTATGCAAACAGCTTACGAATTCCGGAATAGAAATGCAGGAGGTAAGGAAATCGGAAAACGCCAAATCCGCAGACAGCCTGCCTGATATTCCCGACGAAGAGCTTAACGGAGTAAAAGATCTCATAAGAAAATGCTTTGCCGAGGAGCTCGAAATCGACGCCGGACTTATCGGTGATGACACGACCTTTACCGAAGAACTCGGAGGAGACAGTCTGCACAGACTCGGTGCTCTGCTTCGGGTGGAAAATCAGACCGGAGTTCAGATACCCGAGGATTCGTATGAACAGTGTACGACGGTAAACGAGCTCGCTTCGATCATCTGCCGTCTTAAATCCGGACAGAAACCGCAGGAAACGACCGAAAACGAAAAGGTCGAGCGAGTTACAGACTTTGCCGAATCCGCAGAGTATAAGAACTTCGTGAAGCGATACGCCGAGATGAGCTCGGGCAAAAATCCGTATTTTGTTTGTCATGAATCTCCGCTGCGCGATACTTCGATAATGGAAGGACGCGAGGTGCTGAATTTCGGCTCATACAACTACGCCGGAATGTCTGGTCGTCCGGAAGTAAACGCTGCCGCGAAAGCCGCCATAGACAAATACGGAACCTCCGCCAGCGGTTCAAGACTGCTTGCCGGCGAAAAAAAGATACACGAGGAGCTTGAGCGCGAAATCGCTGAATGGAAACACGCTGAGGACTGTGTGGTACTGGTGGGAGGACATTCCACAAATGTCACTGTCGTAGGAAACTTCTGCACGAAGGGAGACCTTATTCTCTACGACGCGCTCATACACAATTCCGTACATGAGGGATGCCGTCTCTCCGACGCGGATACAAAGCCATTCCCCCACAACGATACTGCTATGCTTGAGGAGATTCTGAAAAATCTGCGCGACAGGTATTCCAAGGTTCTTATCGTCGTCGAGGGCGTATACAGCATGGACGGAGATATCGCGCCGATACCGGAATATGTGCGCATAAAGAAGGAATACGGATGCTTCCTTATGGTCGATGAAGCACATTCCACCTGCGTTATCGGTGAGACCGGAGGTGGCGTTGACGAATACTTCGGGCTTGCCCATGATGATATAGACATCAAAATGGGAACGCTTTCAAAGGGTCTCGGCACCTGCGGAGGATATATCGCCGGAAGCCGAACGATCGTCGAATATCTGAGATACAACGTCCCCGGATTCGTCTTCTCGGTCGGACTTTCTCCCGCCCTTGCCGGAGCGTCACTTGAAGCGGTAAGGCTTATGAGGAACAATCCTCAGATAATGGATGATATGCGGCGCAACATTGCCTGCTTCATGGAGGAAGCGCATAAGCATCACTTCAACACCTGTCTCGCAGGCAAAACCGCTATTATTCCCATACTTGTAGGAAGCGACGAAAACGCATATCTGCTTTCAAACAAACTGCTTGAGCTCGGAGTCGTCGCGCCCCCCGCAGTATATCCCGCCGTACCGAAGGGAAAGGCACGCCTGCGTTTCTGCGTCATATCGGAGCATAAGCCTGAGCAGATAGTCAGAGCTCTTGACCTGCTCGATAAAGCGGCAAAGGAACTGGGAATAGTACTTCCGGAATAAATGCCGTATAAATGCCGCGGACGCATGAATATTTGGCGTCTGCGGATGTTTTTTTCTGAACGTTAGTCAGTGAGTCTGTTGATGTTTTACGGTGAGATATCGGATACACGATAATGTGACCGTAACAGGATAATGAAGAACACAAATGACGATTTGAAAGAGGATTTTCAGGGACGCGGATATGCGACAGAAGCCGTATCTGCACTGACTGATTGGGCATTGAAGCATTCCTGTGTTAGGTGTGTAACCGCCGAAACCGAAGAGTCAAATATCGCATCACAGAAAGTACTGATCAAAGCGGGATTTGTACCGACAGGAGAATACGGCGAAGAAGGTCCGCTGTATGTCCGCAAAAAGACCGATTAACGTATAAACCGATATATATTATGCGGACAGTTTGCGGTATTCTCTGCTTTACAACAGAAATATCCATGCAAACAGTCCGAAAATCCAAAAAACAAAGCATTTGCACTACGAAAGGAATTGACACAAAAATGAACATCGAAAAATACAGAAAATTTATGACGTCGGAAACACTGATGGGACCGAACAGTGCTGTAATTCTGGGAGAGCTGCTGGACAGGCATCCTTTAACACTTTCGGATAACGATACTGTACTCGATCTTGGCTGCGGAACAGGACTGACGAGCCTTGTTCTTGCTTCGGAGACCGGAGCCGTAATATACGCAAGCGACCTTTGGATTTCCGCCGATGACAACAAAAAACGCTTCGCCGAATGGGGAATTACCGATCGTGCGGTTCCCTTTTGCGAGGACGCGAATGAATTGCATTTTGATGAAAAAACGTTTCGTGCTTTGGTCAGCGTGGACGCGTATCATTATTTCGGAACGAAGAACGGTTTCTTTGCCGAAAAAATACTCCCGCTTCTCAAAGACGGCTCAACAGTGCTGATAGGTGTTCCCGGCATAAAGGACGCCTGTAAAG
>JAZQNC010000101.1:0-6037 GCA_045627165.1 Eubacteriales bacterium | reverse complement strand
ACCTCGAAGGGCATATCGAATTTATTGAATATCTTTATCGCGCCTTCCAGCTTCGGAAGGTCGCTGTCGCTTCCCATGATAAGAGCTGTTTTTAACATCTTTGTTTTCCTTCGTTTTTTGTTTTCTGCAATATCATCTTATACCGGTCATGCCGTTTTATCCGTCGGTCAGTTGTATGTGATCTTTGCTATCGCGCTTATCTTCACGTTAAGACCGCCCGAAATCGTTTCAAGCAGACGCGGTACCACGGTATCCGAGGGCATATCGTCGCGGAAGGTCCCGTCGTTGTGCATTATCTTGTAACCCACCTTGTATACGGTGCGCGTACAGCCTTCGTAATCGCCGTCCTCGATGAGAGACTCGCTGAGCTTTTCAACCGTTATGTCATAGACCCGCTGCATGGTGAATCTCTCGTAGGGAACCGTATCCTCTCCGTCAAAGTATTCATCAAGAAAGAGGGAATTGTAGCCCTCAGCGTCTCCCGATGTGAGGCAGGAAAAGTATCTGAGAAAAAACTCGCCCGCCGCACCGAATTCGTTGGAATACTCGCTGATTATTGTGCTTACGCCGCCTTCGGAATAGGTTATGTAGCGGTCCCTGTTCATGTATACGGTATCGTAGGTTATGTCTATATCGTAATTCGGCTCGCAGAGGAATATCTCCTCCGTTTCGGCTTCGTCGTTTTTTCTGCCTCCGAAGAGCTTCGTCACGTCGATGCTGTCGAAGTCTATGCTGTTGAGCGCAAGCAGAGCTGCAAGCACGAGAGCGCATACCGCCGCCGCTATGACAAGCCTTTTGTACCCTGACCTGTTTTTGCCGTCCTGTGATTTCATATCGTTACGGAATGTAGGAATATGTATGGATATAAAAGCCGAAGGACGGAATGTTATCGGAGCGTATCACCCGACAGACAATCCGTCCCGACTCTGTCTGTTTTGTCTGAAATTCAATAAACTCAGCCAATGAATCTCTTGAGGTTGTCAAGACCGAGCTTGATGCCCTGGAGAGGATCCTCCATGCCTTCAAACTCGACTGTCACATAGCCGTCGTAACCGCATTTCTTGAGAGTCTGAATGCTCTGCCAGATCTTGGCTTCGCCGTGGCCTATGATAGCGCCTCTGAGGTAGTTGCCGGCTCTGGTCTGGAACCAGCCCGCACCGGGATTCACATCCATGCCGCTCTTGTAGTGGAAGTCCTTTGCGTGTACATGGAACGCATAGGGAGCCATGATGGAAACGGAAAGCGAGGGATCCTCGTCTGCGCACATGAAGTTGCCGAGGTCTACCAGCGCGCCGAAGTTGTCGTGATCAACTTCGTTGATGAGCTTTTCAACTCTGTTCGCGTCCTGGGAGAAATAGCCGTGGTTTTCGGTACAAGTCTTTATGCCCTTCTGCTCGGCGTACTTGGTTACTTCGAGACAGCCCTCAACTATTCTGGGAAGAGCCTTGTCGTAGCTTCTGCCATGCTTTACGTCGTTGCCGAAGCCGTAGCTTACGTCGTGACGCATACACTTCGCGCCCATAGCTTCCGCGAAGTCAACCAGCTTCTGAACTCTTGCGATCTCTTCCTTGAGATTGCCGTTGCTTCCGGACGTGAAGTTTGCGCCTACTGCGAAGTTCGCAACCGCGATGCCCTTTTCAGCCGCGCGCTCGGCGATCCTCCTGCCGCCGTCGGGAATGTTCTGATAATAGCCCTCGGTGAACTCTATTGCGTCAAAGCCCATTTCGGCAGCCTTGTCGATGATTCCGAGATAGCCGAGCTGATCTTCGTTTACGTAGCTGTGGAAGCTGTAGGATGTTACACAGGTTTTCATTGTTTATATTCTCACTTTCCCCGGCGTTTTTCCGGCACGCCGGCGACCCGATTGTTTTCAGTGTTGTGAAATGCCGTGTCTGTACTCTTACATTATACCATACACGGGATGATATGTAAAGAAGATATGCGGTATATGCGAAAAATTATTTTTCGTTATTTTTCGTTCGGTTACAGCGCGCATTTTCCGAAGGCTGTGAAGCTGCACAGTCCGGGAGTTATGCCCTCGGGTGAGCTGGTTATGCTCAGGCGAAGCGCGTTGGCCTTTACCGTGTCGAACTGACGGTACTCTATGCAGCGGTCATGGGTATTGTCCGCTTCGTCTATCAGCATATGCCACTCTCCGTCCCGGAGATATTCCACACTAAAGCCTATGGGACCGGGGTTTATGCCATCAAGGGTCTCCATGCCTATATCGCGCCATATTATGCGCAGAGAGGAAACATCATAGGAGCTTGACTCACCGAGAGTTACGGTTATCGAAGGCTTTTCGTCGTCTTCCGACGGCTGCCACCATGTGAGCACGCTGTGATCGAAGGCGTATATGGGTTCCCGTCCCGGAGCGCAGCTCGTTGCCTCGGCAGGCTGGAAGAATGTAAGGGGAAGCAGTCCCGCGTCTCCGCGCATACCGCTGCCCGGCGCGAACTGTGGAGTTTCGGTGCAGCCCGCGCAGTAAAGCTCGCCGTCGCCGTCGATTTTCAGCTCATCCATGGCTATGCGGCGCTCATACAGGTGATTGAAGCAGAATACGCAGGTATAGAAGCACCAGATGGTATCGCCGGGGCCGTCAACTATGCAGCCGTGTCCCGCTCCGCGCACCAGACCCTCACGCTTTTCGGTGAGAGGATCGTGGTTTTTCTGATGTCTGAAGCCGCTGAGCGGACCCTCGTCGGAATACATTATGCCGTTGGCGTAGCTTGAATACTGTGTTCCGCTGGCGGAATACATCAGATAGTACCGTCCGTTACGCTTGTACATCCACTGACCTTCTATCCAGCCCATTCTGGTATTCTGGTTGTTCTCGCCCATCCTCTGCCACTCATACTGCGGCTCATAATGATTGATAAGTACGGGATCGGTGATCATGCGGGAGGGATCGTCGGGATCGAGCTCCGCGCCGTAGGTCGCCGTACAGCTTTCGCAGTTCAGTCCGGGGATATTGGCGATACCGTGCCAGTATATATACATCCTGCCGTCATCGTCGGCGAAGAGACAGCAGTCCGTGGCTGTGCGGATATTGCCGTTTCTGTCTTTGAGCATACCGTAATGCGTGAATTTTCCGTCGGGAGTATCGCAGACATATATATCCGGCTGACTGTGTCCCATAAGGTAGAATTTTCCGCGGTGATACGCTATGGCGGGGCTGTAGCTCACCTCTTCGACTCCGATGTCGATCCGGCTCCAGCTGACGAAATCCTCGCTTTTGTAGGCGAGAGAATAACTCGGATAGAGGAACCATTTTCCGTCATGGTATACGACGCTTGGGTCGGAGATCGAACGGTAGTCACGGTACTTTCTCGGATCATCCCTCGTCTGGCGCATATCGAGAAAACGTCCGCTCGGCACGCCTTCGATTGTGAGAGGGTTGCAATAGGTCTTTATCATTGTCGTTCCTTTCATATCATGCGTTCATATATTTCGGGCACTGACGGAGTGCTTCCGTTTTATGCTTCCCGCTGTATTGTAGCACAAAGGCGGGTAAAAATCAAGCACGGAAAAAAAGCTTTTCGGTTCTGTTTGTTAACTGATGTATTTTTATTGCTTTTTTCTTACAAAATTCTATTTGAGGTTTACAAATTACGCATATTGTGGTATCATAGTAGTGTATATAATTGTGCCGCGCTGTGCCCTTTTGTATTTCAGCCCCGACCGCGGTATGCGATATATTGCAAAGTAGTATTATATCCGGGGAATTTATCTTATGGAACCGTTAAAAAAAGACGTGACAGTCAGCGACCTGAAAAAGGCGTTTATAAATATAAAAAACGAATACAGAACCGTACCCTTTCTCCACATGGACGGAGATATCGCCGACGATGACAGACTGACCGCCCTGATAGGCGCGTATAAGAAGATCGGCTACGGCGGTCTCGCGCTTCTTCCTGTCTGCGAGACGAAGCCCGATTACGCCTCCGATGAATATTACGAGGCCTACGGCAATATTCTCGAAAAGCTGAAAAAGGCGGGAATGTCCGCCATATATTATGACGACAGGGATTTTCCCACCGGCTGGGCGGGCGGAGAGATAGCCGAAAAATATCCTCAGCTGCTTGCCAAGACTCTCTGCCGCTATGAAAAGAGCTGTACAGAGGGCGAACACGTCAGTATGCCTCTGCGCATGAACGGCGCCACCATGTCGCTCGTGGCCTTCGAAGCGGATACTTACGAGATCATCGACCTGCGCAGGCATATCGACGGCGACAGACTCGAATGGGACGTACCCGACGGCAACTGGATAGTACAGCAGTACTGCTGCGAATACGCCGAGGGCGAAAAGTTCATCAATTACCTTGACTACAATGCCTGCAGGACCTTCGTCAATCTCTCATACAAGCGTTTTACGGACAGATTTGCCGAATACATCGGCGATACGGTAAACATCACATTTTACGACGATCTTCAGCTGCGCACACAAAACCGCCGTATGTGGGACGACAGCTTCAACGCTGTTTTCAAGGAGCAGTACGGCTTCGATCCCGCTCCCTATTATCCCGCGCTTTACGGCGACATAAAAGGCGAAGCGGCGCATTTCCGCGCTCTTATGATGAACTGCCGCGCACACATGTTCACCGAGGGATTTTTCCGCGCGGTATCGGAATTCACCAACGCCCACGGTCTTTACTGCACCGGACACGTTGCCGAACAGAAGACGACCGCCGCGCCCTGGCTTTTCGGCGACGGAATGGCTGTACACAAATACGCGGGAGCCTGCGGAATCGACCTTGTTCACCGTTACATGTACGGCTTCAACGGTCTGAAAATCGTGTCTTCGGCGGCATACAACTATGACTGTCCTCTGGTCTGCTGCGAGATATACGGCAACTACTCCAAGCTGGACGAGAGCATACTCTACCGCGAGGCCATGAACGCCTTTGCGCGGGGTGTGAACTATCTCATTCCGCACACTCTCTGGCTCAGCGGAAACGCGAGGATCCCTCACGAGGTCTCTCACCGCAACGAGAAATTCAGAGAGATAATCAAGCCCTTCAACGATTATGCCGCAAGGTGTCAAACTCTGCTCCGCGGAGGCCGTCACATCTGCGATATCGCGCTGCTCTATCCCATCTATTCGCTGGAATCCCAGACCACCCTCTTTGAAGCTCCGGCGCAGGGCTTTGAATTCCCCACCACTCCGGTAAACGCCGACTACATGAACATAATAAATACCGTCATGAACTGCTGCGGCTATGATCTGACGGTGCTTCATCCCGACATATTCAACGAAAAATGTCATGTGGACGAGGGAGAGCTTTACCTTGCCAACAACATCAACACCGAACAGTATAAGGTACTCATCATTCCCGGCAGCGAGACGATAAGCGTTAAATCACTGAGACTTATCCGCAAGTTCTACGCCTCCGGCGGCAAGGTCATATTTACCGATATTCTGCCCCAGCGCGCTTTTGAATATAATCCCTCCTCCGAAAGCCCCGATGACTACGATACCGAAGTCAATCATATCGTTTTCGAGCTTCTCGGCATAACCTCGGTGGAGGTAAACGAGTTCGAGCAGTATTATCACAATTCCAACGACGCCGGCGGCGAGGTTTATTATCTGCCCGCGTCCGGAACTGCCGCCGACGGCACCGACATGATCGACAGCGCGCTTCTCACCGCCATAATCGACAATCGTCTCAACGTCGATCCCGACGTGCGGATAGAGGATATGCCGAGAATAAGGAACAGCGGCATCCTCAATCTTCAGCTCGCTTCCTACTACAACGTCAATCTCGACAACACCGCGGGCGGAGTATTCAACTACATCCACCGCAGAAACGCTGGACTCGATATATATTTCTTCGCCAACTCGACGCATTATCCCGTAAAGAGCCGCGTCAGTCTGCGCGGAAGCTTCAATACCGTGGAGGAATGGAATCCCCACAACGGAAGCACGCGCAAAATGGAATACGAACCCGAAAAGCTGGGCGAGACGGACTACACCACCGTCGAGCTTGAGCTTTCGGAATTCTCATCGGTTTTCATCGTCGCCAGAAAGGAAAGCGCC
>JAZQNC010000100.1:0-3575 GCA_045627165.1 Eubacteriales bacterium | reverse complement strand
TATTTTTGTCATGATGCTGCCGAATTCGTCAAGGGTCGTAACGGCACAGAATATTTTTCCGCCAATATGAGATTCTGGCATATTACGGATAACGTCTTCATTGTCGATAATTACGCCGCGAGGCCGTAAAGAATCCGTGATTTCCTTTTCGGTTTTAGCTGTGTCATTAGGATCATAATTTTCAGACGGCATTTTCAGTGGGATATAAAGCACGCCCGCGGGAAGATTTTCAATGTCCTCTCCGCCTATTCTGTCCAGAATTTCCTTCGACGCTCCGGCGCGTATTGCTTCGAGATAGAGGAACATCTGAATATCGCGTCCGTTTTCTATATTGCTCAGACTGAAATCCTTCCTTCCCGTCTTATAATCTATCACACGGATATAGTTTTTACCGTCTTTTGTTACCGTGTGCGGAAGTATGTCAACGCGGTCTACACGGCCGGTGATATATATTCCGCTTCCGTCTCCGAGCTCTATCCTGAACGGTTTTATTCCGTCGTCATTGTTGTTTATCGGCAGCTCGAAAAAAGCCGGGACAAAGGAGCTGCCGGCGAGTTCGGCCAGCACTCTTCTGACAAGGAAGAGGGCGTTGCGTTTGAGGCGTTCAAACAGCGCGATGATTCTTGCCATACGCTTCATGCTTCCGCGGAAAATACCGCTTATGTAATCCTCCGTGATTTCATCGAGCATGGCGCTGAGCTCAGCATCGGTAAAATCAAGACGAAGGGTAAGATCATCGCTGCTGATCATACGCATCAGACGCTCGAATACTCTGTGAATGTAATTGCCCGTGTCAATAGGTCTGAACTCAGGACTGCGCTGTTCCGTCAGAGCAAGGATGTATTTGCAGTAATACGAAAATCCGCAGGATACATAGTCGCCGAGTCTTGAACTTGACATATAGATATCACGTCCGAAAAGCATCGCGGCAGTATCGGAAGATACGTTTATATCTGATTCCACAAGGGGAAGGTCTATACTGTCTATACGGCTTTCCCAGCCTTCATAGGAACCGTAGGCGGCGCGAAGCGATTCGGAAAACAGCGGCTCCGAAAACCTTGACCGTGGTATAAGCTCCACAGCCTGGGATATGTTCATAACCATGTCGATATACGAAACGTCTTCGGGTGAAGAAATTTTCAGTCCCGGGAAAAGAATACAGAGCCTTTCGACTGCCGCAGAAGGTTTCATATCCCGGTCAGAGCTTCCGCTGCTTCTGAAAAGGATTACCGCTTTATCTGAAACGCAGGTAAGCGCACGCGAGAAATAATACAGCTCATCGGAGCTTCGGGTGTCGGTCATCGGAGAAAGCTCTATTCCGCAGCCTTCGAGCGATATCTTTTCGAGGTCGCTGAATATTCCGGTGTCCTTAACATTCTGCGGGAATATACCGTCGTTTGCTCCGAGTATATAGACAAATTTCTTTCCGGATGAACGGAGCATCATTGCGTCAGTGAACACGACTTCGTCAATTGCGGCGGGTATTCTTCCTGTATCCGCATCGTCAAGCATGATCGAAAGCAGACGATAAAAGGTTTCGGCATTTACCGATGCGTCGGAAGCGGTCGTGTTGAGCTGTTCAAGCAGTTCAATCAGCAGGTTCCACACCTGCGGGGCGTCATCCGAACCGTCAGCTTCAAGAAGACTGCGGATATTCAGATTTCTGAGAAATTCAAACAGAGCTATGCAGCCCTCTTTGACGGTACAGCCGCCGGCAAACGATGAGGATAATGTGTTTAACGGATCGACTGCCGCTTTTCGCAGGGAATTGAGCTTATCGAGCATCTCGGCGTCCTCGGCGGTGAATATGTCTGTGTACCCCCTCGGATTCATCATCCAGTCTTCATCGCCGTACCAGCCGGAGCCTGAAATGCGCCACTGCGAGGCGTATCCGTCCAGTAAATCACAGTCATCCGCATTTATTCCCGAAAGACCTGTTTTGATATAGGAGATAATATCCTCTTTGCGCCATCCGTTTGAAATAATATTGAACGCGCTGCTTATAAGCCGTATAACAGGTCTGCGCATCAGCTCATTACGGCGTGAAATAAAGCATGGAACCGAATATTTTTCAGCCATTGCATCAATGACGCCGAGATACTCAGAAGTGTCCCGCACAACAATAATGCTGTCGCTGTATTTGTTTCCGGCGCGCACTGACAGAGCTATCCTGCGCATACATTCCTCAGCCTCGGAAAAAATATCTCCGCAGCGTACTGCCTCGATATGAGACGGTTCATCCTCTGAAATTGTTTCCTTTGAAGAAAAGTCCCACAAACGGATTCCTGCCTCGAAAAGCTCGGTATTGTTAAAACGAACCGGAGTGTCAAGACCGGTAATACCGACCTCCGAACCGCACATACCCGCCAGCTTTTTCAGCTGAGACAGAGTATTGTTCAGCGACGCGAACATCAGTCCGCTTCGGTTTACCGCCGGCAGAGAAAGAGTGAAGGTGCATTCCTCGGCCTGTTTCATGATAAGTCCGATTATATCAAGCTGAACGGCGGTAAAGGACGTAAAGGAATCGAAAAATACGTATTTGCCTTTGAAAAAAGGATTGTCGCGCAGGATATCGCTCAGACGGCTCAAATCCTCCGAAGGATCGTCATATTCGCAGTGAAGCAGAGTGCCGTATGAGGAATATATAAGTGCAAGGTCGGAAAGCTTCTGAGAAAGATGAACGGTTTCAGCGGAGTCTTTCAGCTTGTCGGAAGCGTCAAGAAGCATTGCGGGGCTTACGCCGCACCGGGAGAATTCGTCAACAGCATTCAGCATCACGGAGAGTATGTTTCGGTCCGAAAGCTTGATGTTCCTGTAAGCTGTCAGATTCTCAGCAAGATCTGAAAGCGCGCGCCACATAATAATCTTTTTTGCGCCGTTTCCGATATAGTTATAGCAAAGTCCGCCGTAGGTGCGGAATACGCGGTCGCACAGACGTGTGAAATTAAGAACTTCGAGACTGCAGGAGGGGACATTCTTCTCAATGCACGCATCAGTTACCGCACATTCCATATCAACAGTTTCCTGCTCGGGAACAATAAGAAAAACCTCTTTTCCCATACTGAGAAGTGAGGTAATTCTGTTTCTTATCAATGTGCTTTTGCCGCAGCCGAAAGCGCCTGTTATTATATTAGTCATAATATCACCGCTCGCAAAGTATGTGTAAAAGGATAATCATCAGCCACCGGCAAGGCTTATTCTGCCGATGCCTGATGACATTCCTGCTTTATTTGTTAATCGCCGTCGGAAAAATCAAGATCGTCAAGATATTCAGCGCCGTGCAGGGTAATGAACTCGCGCCGTGCGTCGATATTGTTGCCGAGAAATACGTCGAAAGTATTTGCTTTGATGTGCTCATCGACGTCGGTGACCTGAATCAGACGGCGCGATGTGGGACACATCGTGGTTTTCCACATCATTTCGGGCTCGTTTTCTCCGAGTCCCTTTGAACGCTGTACCGTATATTTTGTGTTTCCGAGCTTTTCGATTATTTCGATCCTCTCGCGCTCGTCGTAGGCAAAATATGTATCGTCCTTCGTGTTTATCTCAAACAGAGGAGATTCCGCGATATAAAT
>JAZQNC010000099.1:0-7712 GCA_045627165.1 Eubacteriales bacterium | reverse complement strand
GATCATGGCAGGTATGACACCTTCGGACAAGACCTATCTCCATTCCTCGCCCTTCGATCTTTTCCTGCACCGTATCCCCTGGCTGCTTCTGCTCATGGTTTCTGCTACCTTTACCGGAATGATAATCACGGGCTTCGAGTCCGCTCTTGCGGCTCAGGTGGCTCTCACCGCCTTTATCCCCATGCTCATGGACACCGGAGGAAATTCCGGCTCCCAGTCCTCGGTCACGATAATCCGCGCTCTTTCGCTTGACGAGCTGAAATTCTCCGATCTGCCCAGAGCGGTCATAAAGGAGATAGGCGCGTCTCTGCTCTGCGGAACGGTGCTGGCTGTGGTCTGCTTCGGCAAGATAATGCTGGTGGATCATCTCCTTATGGGCAACTCCGACGTTACCGCCGCGGTCGCGCTGACGGTATGTCTGACAATGGCGGTCACGGTGCTCGTGGCGAAGGTCATAGGCTGCGTGCTCCCCATGTGCGCAAAAAAACTGGGCTTCGACCCCGCGGTAATGGCAAGTCCTTTCATCACCACAATAGTCGACGCCCTGTCGCTTCTGGTTTATTTCGGAATAGCTTCCTCTCTGCTCAGACTTTAAACGGGGAAGCGGTCAGTCTTCATCGTCGTCGATATATTCCAGTATGTCCCCCGGCTGACAGCCGAGGATCCTGCATATCTCGTTCAGAGTGGAAAAACGGATCGCCTTGGCGCGTCCGTTTTTTAATACGGAGATATTTGCGATGGTGATTCCCACCTTCTCCGAAAGCTCGGTGACGCTCATCTTTCTGCGCGCCAGCATTACGTCAAGATTGATTATTATCATGGCAGGGTATGTCAGCCTTTCCGTATCATATCGTAAGCTCGCTGTCCCGCTTCAGCAGGTAGGCCTTGTAGGTCAGGTGTGACAGAGCGGAGCATACTATGGTGGCGCAGAGCGAGACGGAGCAGGCGAGAGCGAGGCAGAGGAACACGGTCAGAAAGAGCATACCCAGTATGCCCATTAGGGTGATACCGAGAAAGAGATAGACGGTCTCAAAGAGGAAGAGCCTGCCGATATGCCGCAGTCTCGCGGCGTTTTCCTCGCAGAAGGAATTGTCCCTGCCTATCTCAAGGAATATCCTTATGGAGATAACGCAGGATATGAGCACGGGGACCGCCGCCATCCAGATATAGATAAGGCAGGGCAGATACATATATGCGTAATCGGGATAATCCTCGGCAACCGCGCGTCCCATTACGGGAGCTATCAGCGCACAGCACACGGCTATCGCGGCGGTAACGAGCACCCCGATGAAAATAAGCAGATTTGAAAGTTCTTTCTGTTTCAAAATCGGCGACTCCTTAATTTTCTGATTCTTACGTTTTCAGATTATAACATAGAATATAATAAAAGTCAATAGATTTTTATCGAATAACGATAATTTTGTTCAAAACACTTGACAAAAGCACTTTAGTGTGTTAATATATTAAAGCGTCAGGTCAGAATTAACGGAAATAACAGTATTTAATGACAGGTTTGATTGTAAAATGAACAGTATTCTCAACATTCCCGAGGGCTCAAGAGACCTCATTTTCGGCGAGGTGGAAATCTGCCGCGAAATATCCGAAAGGCTGGAGAGCATTTACGCCAATCTCGGATTCCGTCCGGTAATGACTCCGGCTGCCGAATATTACGACGTGTTTGCCGCCGACCGTTCCATACCGCAGGAGAGCATGTACAAGCTTTCCGACAACAACGGAAGACTCATAGCCTTCCGCGCCGACAATACTCTCCCGATGGTCAGAGTATCCGCCACCAAGCTGCGCCACGTTCAGCGTCCCCTCAAGCTCTGCTACAGCCAGAGCATCCACCGCATCAACCGCGGCTGGTCGGGACGGCGGAGCGAGATACTGCAGAGCGGCATAGAGATCATCGGCGCGTCGGGTATGCGGGCGGACCTGCTCTGCATAAGCACCGCCATCAGAGCTCTCGAAGCTCTCGACGCGGAGAACTGCAAGCTTGAGATAGGCAACGTGGGCTTTTACAACGCCCTTGCCGGCGAGCTTTCTCTCGACGACGAGCAGAGCGCGAGAATACGCGGCGACGTCGAGCGCAAGAATCTGGGAAAGCTGGCGGACTACGGCAAGATAGCTTCCGTTCCCATGCTCTACGGTTCGGGCGAGGTGTTCGCAAAGGCGAGAGAGCTGGCGGGTGACAACGCCGAGGCTGCCGAGGCCGTGGATTACACCGAGAAGCTGTGGCATACCCTGTCGGATGCGGGAATGGGCGACCGTCTCATAGTGGATTTCGGAATAGTTCACGAGATAGATTATTACACCGGTCCGGTGTTCAGAGGATATATGGAGGGCGCGGGCGAGCCGGTTATCGCCGGAGGACGCTACGACGGACTGTGCAGGGCCTTCGGGTGCGACAGCCCCGCTACGGGCTTTGCCGTGAATATAAGCCTTGCCGCCGATACCATAGCCCGCCGCGACGGACTGCCCGGATACGATGAGCCCCGCTACCTCGTCTATTTCGAGCCGGAATGTCTTGCCGCCGCCGAAAGCTTCAAGGCGGAGTATGAGGGTCACGGAATGAGGTGCGAATATTCGCTGAACGACACCGAGGAGCAGACCTTCGCCGAGGCGGAAAAGCGCGGAATACGCGGAGTCGTCACCATAGACGGCAGAGGCGTCCGCATCACCGAAAGGAATATATAACAGACATGATAAGACTTGCTCTCACAAAGGGAAGAATAGAGGATGAGGCGCTGAAGCTCATCGGCAGAGCAGGATACGACATATCCCCGCTCAGCTCGGAAAACAAGGGAAGAAAGCTCCTGTTCAACATAGACGACAAGATAGAGGTAGTGCTGGCAAAGGCCGCCGACGTGATAACCTACGTGGAGCACGGCGTGTGCGACATGGGCATAGTGGGACGCGACACCATAATGGAATCGGATATGCGCTTCTACGAGATCGCCGATCTGGGCTTCGGACGCTGCCGCTTCGCACTTGCGGGACCGGCGGGAAAGAATTTCTACGACGGCATAACCCACAAGGTCATCGCCTCCAAATATCCGCATGTGGCGAAGGAATACTTCACTTCACGCGGACTGGACGTTGAGATAGTGAAAATCGAGGGCTCGGTGGAGCTTGCCCCCATTCTGGGACTTGCCGACGCCATCGTGGATATAGTGGAGACCGGCTCCACCCTCAAGGCAAACGGTCTTGAGGTCTATGAAACGGTCGCCGACATCTCGGCGAGACTGATAGTCAACGTGGCCTCGGTCAAGCTGAAAAAGAAAGAAATAGACGAATTCACATCAGATGTGCTTGCGCAGATCGGAGATAAGAAAGATGCTTAAATTTTACGACAGCAATACAAAAAACGAGCTTGCGGAGCTTCTCCGCCGCCGTTCCGCGGGAGAAAATCCGCAGGTAATGTCCTCGGTCTCTGAGATAATCGCAAACGTCCGCGAAAGAGGGGATGAGGCTCTGCGCGAATACGCCCTGAAATTCGACGGATACTGCCCCGAAAACCTCTTCATGACCGAGGAGGAAAAGGCTGAGATAATAAAAAAGGTATCGCCGGAGCTGCGCGCCACAATAGACAGAGCGGCTGAAAACATCCGCGCCTTTCACGAAAAGCAGAAGCAGCAGAGCTGGGTTGACGTCAGGGCCGGCAAGGTCATGGGACAGCGGGTGCTTCCCCTCCGCCGCGTGGGACTCTACGTTCCCGGCGGAAGCGCGGCATACCCCTCCTCCGTGCTTATGAACGCGATCCCCGCGTCTGTTGCCGGGGTTGACGAGATAATAATGACCACTCCTCCCAAAAACGGCGGCATAAATCCCGCCGTGGTATACGCCGCTTCCGTTGCGGGAATAAAGAACATACTTACCGTGGGCGGAGCGCAGGCGATAGCCGCTCTCGCATACGGCACCGAAAGCATAGAGCCCGTGGACAAGATAGTGGGTCCCGGCAACATCTTCGTTGCAATGGCGAAGCGCATGGTCTACGGCGTGGTGGATATAGACATGATAGCCGGTCCCAGCGAGGTGCTGTGCATAGCCGACGGCGGAGCTCCCGCCGAATACATAGCCGCCGACCTTCTCAGCCAGGCTGAGCACGATCCTCTTGCCGCTTCGGTGCTTATCACCACAGACGCGGACAAGGCAAAGGAAATCGACGAAGCCCTTACCCGTCAGCTTGCCGCCCTTCCGAGATGCGAAATAGCGGAAAAATCGGTAAAGGCATTCGGCTCGGCAGTGGTGGTAAAGGACCTCGACGAGGCTGCGGAGCTTTCCAATACCATAGCTCCCGAACACCTTGAGCTTGCCGTGGCCGACCCCTTCGCCCTTCTCGGAAAAATACGCAACGCGGGTTCGGTCTTCCTCGGCTACAACACCACCGAGCCTCTGGGCGATTATATGGCGGGTCCGAACCACGTGCTTCCCACCGGAGGAACGGCGAGATTCTCTTCGGCGCTGTCGGTTGACAGCTTCGTTAAGAAGTCAAGCTATCTGTATTTCGACCGTGAGGCAATGCTCGACCTTGCCGACGACGTTATCCGCTTCGCACAGGCGGAGGGTCTCGACGCTCACGCAAACTCGCTGAAAGTAAGAAAATAAGAGAAATATCATGAATAAATACATACCGCAGAGAATAGCGGCTCTCGAGGAATATACCCCCTCGGAGGGCGAATACAGGATCAGACTTGACGCAAACGAAAATCCGGTCTGCCGAGTTCCCGATCATATTTACGATAAAATAAGGGAGGCTGTTGACGGCGTTTCCCTCAACCGCTATCCCGATCCCTGCGCGAAGGAGCTGATAAAGGCCTTCTGCGCGTATTACGGCTGCCGCGAGGAGTGCGTCACCGCGGGCTGCGGCTCGGATGAGCTTATCTCCCTGCTGGTGAATATGCTGCTGGGCGACGGAGACAGAATGCTGGTCTGCAAGCCCGATTTCTCCATGTACGCCTTCTACGCTTCCCTCGCAAACTGCGAGGTGATTACCGCCGGCAAGGACGGGGATCTGGGCATAGATTTCGACGCTCTCGCCGAATGTGCGAGAGAAAAGCAGGTAAAGGCGGTATTCTTTTCAAATCCCTGCAACCCCACAGGCAGAGCTTACGACAGGGAGACGATACTGCGCTTCGCAGACAGCCTCGACTGTGTGGTCGTGGTGGACGAGGCGTATATGGAATTCTGCCGTCCCGGATGCTCGGTGCTGGGCGACGTGGGCGAGCGTGAAAACCTCATCGTGCTGAAAACCCTGTCAAAGGCCTTCGGCATGGCGGCGCTGAGGGTGGGCTTTGCGATAGCTCATCCCGATATCGCTTCCTCGCTGAAAAAGATAAAGAGCCCGTACAATCTCGGCGCGGTGTCCCAGGCAGTGGGAAAGACGATACTCGGCTTCCCCGACTATATCAAGGGTCATACCGCCGAGCTGATAAGGGGCACGAAATACCTCTATGACAGCCTTGTTTCCCTCGGCGTACACGCCTATCCCACCGATACCAACTTCGTGCTTATGGACTTCGACGACGACGTTACCGCGGGCAGGATATACGGCGAGCTGAAAAAGCGGAGCATAATCATACGCAATCCCGACCGCCGTCATCTCCGCGTCTCCTGCGGGACAGACGAGGAAAACGAACGCTTTATCTATGAGTTCACCGACATATACAACACAAGAGACTGAAATAAGAAGATCATGAAAAGAACGGCAGAAATTACACGAAATACCCGTGAAACGAAAATAACCGCCTCTCTGACGCTGGATATGCCCGGTCAGGGCAGGCTCGAGGGAAAGAGCGGCATAGGATTTTTCGACCACATGCTCAACTCCTTCTGTGTACACGGAGGCTTTGTCCTTACTCTCGACTGCGAAGGAGACCTTGAGGTTGACGGACATCACACCGTAGAGGACTGCGGAATAGTCATCGGAAAGCTCTTTGCCGGAATACTCGGAGACCGCGGCGGCATCGCCCGCTTCGGAAGCGCGAAGATCCCCATGGACGAAGCTCTCGCCGAGGCTGTTATCGACATATCGGGCAGACCCTATCTCGTATTCGACGCGGAATTCGGCGCGCCCGCCATAGGCGCATACGATACGCAGCTTACGGTGGAGTTTTTCCGCGCACTCGCCTTCAACATGGGAGCGACGCTGCACATGGCTCTGCTGTACGGAGACAACGACCACCACAAAACCGAAGCGCTCTACAAGGCGGCGGCGAGAGCGATATCTTCCGCGGTTAGCGTGACCGGTACGGGAGTGCTCTCGGCGAAGGGAGTACTGTGATGACAGGCATAATAGATTATGGAATGGGCAACCTCCACAGCGTGGCAAACGCCCTTCGCTATCTCGGACAGGAGTATATCCTCACCGATTCGGCGAAGGAGCTTGACCGCTGCGAGAGGATAATCCTCCCCGGCGTGGGCGCTTTTCCCGACGCGATGGAGAGGCTCTGTCAGCTGGGGCTGGACGGTTATCTCAGAACAGAGCTTTCCGGCCGTCCCCTTATCGGAATATGTCTGGGAATGCAGCTTCTCTTTGACCGCAGCTTTGAGTTCGGAGAGCATAAGGGTCTGGGACTTATCGGCGGAGAAGTGATAAAGCTCACAGCCGCCGAGCGTGACAGGGAATACAAGATACCCCACATGGGCTGGAATTCCCTCGACATAAAAAAGAAATACCCGCTGTTTGAAAACGTGCCCGAGGGCTCCTATGTGTACTTCGTACATTCCTTCAAATGCGTCCCCTCGTCGGAGGAGGACATTGCCGCGCTGACGTATTACGGCGAGGATATATGCGCCTCAGCCGCACACGGCAATATTTTCGGAATGCAGTTCCATCCCGAAAAGAGCGGCGAAAAGGTGGGGCTTGAAATACTTTCGAGCTTCTGCAGGCTGTAAATTTTACCGAAAACAGGACGATACATATCATGATAATGCTTCCTGCAATAGATATACTGGGCGGACAGTGCGTGCGTCTGGTGCGCGGAGAATATGACTCCGCTTCAAAGGTCGCCGCCGACGCGGTGGAGACGGCGAAGAGCTTCGACCGGTCGGGAGCCTGATATATCCATCTGGTTGACCTTGACGGCGCGAAGGAGGGAAAGAGAGTAAATGCTCCCCTTTTCTGCGAGATATCGAAAAACGTGAGCTGTCCCCTTGAGCTGGGCGGCGGAATACGAGACCTCGACGCGATAGAATATTACCTGACCAACGGCATAACCCGCTGTATCCTCGGCTCTGCCGCGCTTAAAGACCCCGGACTGGTGCGCGACGCGGTGAGGATATACGGCGGAGAGCATGTCGCCGTGGGGATAGACGCAAAGGACGGAAAGGTGTCGATATCCGGCTGGCTCGAAACCTCGGACACCGACTACATCACCTTTGCCCGTCTTATGGAAGACTGCGGAGTGAGGGATATAATCTTTACCGATATTTCCCGTGACGGAACGCTGTCGGGCTGCAACCTCGAACAGCTCGCCGCAATAAACGGAGCGGTCTCCTGCGACATAACCGCAAGCGGCGGCGTAAAGGACATAAACGACATAATCGCCCTGCGGGACATGGGGCTCTACGGAGCCATAGCGGGCAAGGCCATATACTCCGGTTCCCTCGATCTTGACGAGGCGGTGAGGGTATGCAGAGAGGATGTGAAGGGCTGATGCTGGCAAGAAGAATAATTCCCTGTCTGGACGTAAAGGACGGACGGGTGGTGA
>JAZQNC010000098.1:0-4581 GCA_045627165.1 Eubacteriales bacterium | reverse complement strand
TCTGCGAATTCCGCACCTCGGCGAAGGTGCCGTATTCCGAAAAGAACGTCTGCGCGTGGAACGTCCGTCCGCAGTACTGGACGAAGGAGGAGCTGTGCTACGACAATGAACGCTGGCGCGAGCATGAGATGTATTCCGACGGAAGCTGTGTCCGCGAGTACGAAAAGGTGACGCAGGGCTGGAACATGCTCCTTGCCGAAAACGGCTACCGCCGAAACGGTCAGATCTACGAGTTCGACGAGAACACGAACCAGAACGCAACGATAGCCCTTTTCTGTCATCTCGGTCTGGGACTGACTGTTCTTTCGCAGCTTTCGAGGCTGTCGCTCCCCGCAGTGTGGCACACCTTCTTCCTGCCCACCTCATCGGTCACGACGATAGTTACCGAAAAGCACGTTCCGGGACTGAACAACGCCATCTGCCGCGTCCTTTCGGTGGGCGACACCTCTCATCTGTTCGCGGGCGGCGAGCCCATTTCATGGTCGGGACTTCATTCGCCCATAAGAGACTGAACATATACCTGATGTATAAGGAGAATTATCATGCGTAAAGCCATAGATCACAGCGTACTCGAAGGCGACAGCATCGTCAGCATAAGCAACGGGTATGTGCAGCTGGGAATCAATCTCGCCCTCGGAGGCGCGGTGACTTATTTCGCCGAGATCGGAAAGCCCAATCTCATCAACAGCGCCGACTGGGGACGTCAGGTTCAGATGTCCTTCTACTCCGGTCCCGTTCCCTTCGAGCCCGACGGTCACGAGGTATCGCAGAGCTGGAAGTTCCTGGGCTGGAATCCCATTCAGTGCGGCGACTGCTACGGCAACCGCTCCGAGATACTGGTCTGCGAAAAGGACGGGGACAGAATCCATGTGAAGTGCCGTCCCATGCACTGGCCGCTGGACAACTATCCCGGCGAGTGCACCTTCGAGGAATGGTTCGAGCTTGACGGAAAGAGCGTGAAGGTACACGCCCGCCTCAACAACGACCGTCCCGACAGGACTATCTACGACGCGAGAAGTCAGGAGCTTCCCGCCGTCTACACCAACGGCGTGTGGTACAAGCTGGTTTCCTATACCGGAAAGAAGCCCTTTACAAACGACGCGGTATCGGTGCTCGTTGACAAAAACGACGGCAAGGGCTGGCCCTGGATGGGCTATGCTCCCACCGAAAGCTGGGCGGCGCTGCTTGACGACGACAACTACGGTCTCGGAGTGTGCAATCCCTTTTCCAACCACTTCATCGGCGGCTTTGCCGGCGCGCCCAAGGGTCAGGGCGGAGCGAAGGACGGTCAGACAGGCTATATCAGCCCTCTGCTTACCGAGATCCTCGACCCCGATATTGTTTACGATTATTATTACACCCTCACCGCGGGAACGCTTGATGAGATAAGAGCTTATGCCTATAAGACGGCGAAGCCCCAGACAGGGGAATTCGACTTCTCCGAAAACCGCTGTCACTGGTCGTATTCCGGTATTAAAGACAGAGGCTGGAACAGCGGAAGCCTCTGCTTCGATTTTGCCGAGGGCGGCGCTCTCCGTTCTCCCGCGTATTTCTATGCCGGGGTTTCGCGCATTGATTTTGACGGAGAGATAAAGGCGGCGGACGGAAGCGAAAGTATACCCTGCGTCGTCCGCGCTGAGGTATATACTCCCAACGATGACGGCAGTTGGCATACAGACAGGACAGAGCGCGAGGCGGTCATCGAAAACGGCGCGATAAAGCTCGGCGAGCCTCTGCGCGAAATCGTGGGTCTGTCGGTTGAATTCAGAACCGCGGGTCACGCCGATATCCGAAAGATCAGGATAGGCTGACAGAACGGTTCGCTTCGCTCATATTCGCTTCGCTCATAATGATATAGCTCATTTCATTCGATGTGTCCGCTGTCAGGAGAAATCGAGTGCCGAAGCTAAGCTTCCGATGATGTGCGGACAGGACTGTATCTTTTGTCGGAATTTGTACGGTTGTCCACAAAATCCGCTTATACCAAGCCTTCCCCTTTGGGGAAGGTGCTCCCGCAGGGAGCGGAAGAGGCGGAACACGCACCGATACCGCAAAACGAGAACAAAATCCATATAAGCCGCATCAGCGGAGACTCCGCCTCTTTCGTTGGAACACCTCAGTGTTCCTTTGGTCAGGGTATTCGGATTACAGAAATATTATTTTGAGACAGAAATATCGAACAGCGGAAAAGAAGAAAAACAGAAAGGATTTCACCGTGAAAGAATTAAGAAAGAACTGTATGTGGTCGCTCGTGGTGCCTACCAGCATGGGAGTGAGGATCACGCCTCCCGACGGTCAGCCGGTAGCGTCCTCGAATATGTTCATGATGCAGGCGACCAGCGCGGAGACCAATGTGGCGAGCATTTCGTCATACCTCGGTCTGCCCGTAAAGGTGCTGACCAAGTTCGTAAAGGGAAGCCCCATTGCGGATTTTATAAAGCGCGATCTGCGCTCACGCGGCATGGCGTTTGAAAACAACGAGATAGAACAGGGCGGCCCCTGGGGGTACCGTCATCAGTTCAACATCGCCGACAGCGGAAGCGGCGCGAGAGGGCCGAGAGTATGCAATGACCGCGCCGGCGAGGTGGGACGCACTCTTTCGGTAAACGATTTCGACCTTGACCGCATTTTCGGCGATGAGGGCGTACAGATACTGCACCTGTCCGGTCTGATAGGCGCGCTTTCTCACGAGACGGGAATTTTCTGCCTTGAGCTTGCCAGAGCCGCGAAGAAATACGGCACTCTCATCTCCTTCGACCTCAACTACCGCGCTTCCTTCTGGAAGGGCAGAGAAGAGGAGCTGAGCGCGATATTCGGCGAGATAGCCTCCATTGCCGATATTCTTGTGGGCAACGAGGAGGACTTCCAGCTTACTCTGGGCATAAACGGTCCGGAATCCGGCGGAAAGGACCTGAGCGGCAAGATTGATTCCTTCAAGGCAATGATAGGCGAGGCGGCGAAGCTCTACCCGGATGTTTCGGTATTCGCCACCACTCTGCGTCAGGTCGTTGACGCGAACAGGCACCTCTGGGGCGCGATACTCTACGAGGACGGTCAGTGGCAGTGCGCGCTTCCCCGCGAGATAACCGTCCTTGACCGCATAGGCGGCGGCGACGGCTTTGTGGGCGGTCTGCTCTACGCAATGCTCCGGGGCTGGGACGCAGAAAAGCAGCTGCAGTTCGGCTGGGCTTCGGGCGCTCTTGCCACCACCTTCCTCACCGACTACGCGCAGCCCGCCGACGAGGACATGATATGGTCGGTATGGTCGGGTAACGCGAGGGTAAAGAGATAATTTTCAAGTAGGTCATATTTTTACGTTACCATTACATACAAGGATAGGAGAAGATTTTATGGAATACCGCGAATTCGGCAAAACAGGTCTTAAAATTTCACAGCTCGGCTTCGGATGTATGAGACTTCCCGAATACGAAAAGGACGGCAAGTGGTATATCGACGAGGAAAAGGCGATCCCGATGCTCCGTCACGGCTATGAGCTGGGCATCAACTATTTCGATACCGCTTATTTCTACTGCCACGAAAACAGCCAGTACACCGTGGGACGCGCTATAAAGCCCTTCCGCGACAAGATAATGCTGTCAACCAAGATACCCCTTGACATGGTACACGAAACAGCGGATTTCCGCCGCGTGCTTGAGGAACAGCTGAAGCGTCTCGATACCGACAGGATAGATTTCTATCACTATCACGCCATCAATAAAAACAGCTTCGACAACGTGGTTCTCAAATTCGGTCTTATGGACGAGGCGAGAAAGGCTATCGACGAGGGACTTATAGGTCATATCTCCTTCTCCTTCCACGACAACCCCGACAACATGAAGTACATCATCGACCGGGGCGAGATATTCTCCTCTGTTCTCATGCAGTACAACCTCCTTGACCGCTCAAATGAAAAGGCTCTCGCAAACGCTCACGCCAGCGGTCTGGGCACCGTTATCATGGGTCCCGTTGCCGGCGGCAGACTTTCCGCTCAGTCCGAGCTTTACAAAAAGCTTCTCGGCAGGGAATCCAGCGCAACACCCGAGCTTGCTCTCCGCTTCGTGCTGGGCAATCCCGACGTCAGCTGCGCTCTTTCGGGCATGACCAACTACGATATGGTGGACGAAAACGCCGCCGCTTCCGACATTCCCATGACCGCCGAGGATTTCGAGCGCGCAAAGCTGATGATGGAGGAGATAAAGAAGTTCTCCGACCTCTACTGCACTGGCTGCTCATACTGTATGCCCTGCGCCAAGGGTATAAACATCCCCGAGCTTTTCAACGCATGGACCGCTTACAACGTCTATGACCTCAAGGAATACGGAAAGCACAAGTACGGCCGTCTCGAGGTCAAGGCCGACGCCTGCGTAAAGTGCGGAAAGTGCGCAAAGAAATGCCCGCAGCACATCGACATCCCCGGAAAGATCGAGGAGATCGGAAAGATACTTGGCTGATGTTCGCTTCGCTAACAATGATATATCTCATTGTATTCGATATGATGTAACCCGCTGCGCAGGTTATGATATCGCTTTGCGATGATATAGCTCACTGCGTTCGCTGTTAAGAGGGGGTCAAGTCGGATCG
>JAZQNC010000097.1:0-8320 GCA_045627165.1 Eubacteriales bacterium | reverse complement strand
TCTCCGTCGGTATCAGCCTTCTCGAAGCAGCATTCACAATCGCAGTCATCATCACAGCAATCGCAGCAGCATTCGCATTCCTTTTTCTTCTTCAAGTAAGAGAGGATAACCACTGCTGCGGCGCATATCGCGCTGAGTATTGCGGCGGCAATCAGAACTTTTTCCAGTGTTTTCATTTCGTTACCTCCATGGTGTACAGTTTAATGTTTACGCGAATTATTGTAACACTGCATGAGACCTGTAATATAGCTGAATATGTAAACATTCTCGTAATTATCTGTTTTTTTTCGAAAACTATTGATTTATCCGTACTGTTGTGATATAATATCAGCGTAAGATTGGATAACAGAGTAAAGAGTAGGGTTGACCTGCTCTTTAATTTGTGTATGGGGAGTTTTCCCGCGTAATAACAATTATTCGGTATTGGGGGATATTTAATGGCTAAATCTGTAAAGAATACTGCTTCAGCCGTGCGCAAGCTGCTCGAGGATGATATTAACGGTTTAGGTTATGATATCTGGGACGTGGAATACGTCAAAGAAGGTCCTGATTACCACCTTAAGATCACTATTGACAGTGCGGACGGCATTTATATTGAGGACTGCGAAAAAGTACACCGATTCATCGATCCCATACTTGACGAGGCAGACCCGATCGAGGAGAGCTATATACTTGAGGTTTCATCTCCCGGTATCGAAAGGGACATACGGACGCCGGAACATTATGAAGCCTGCGTCGGTGAAACCGTCATCCTCAAGCTGTTTACAGCGATTGACGGCGCAAAACAGATCATCGGAACGCTGTCAGCTTATGACATCGAAAGCGACGTTATCACCATAAAGGGAAGCGACGGAAAAGACTGTGTTCTTCCGCGCTCTGCCGTTTCAAAAGCCAACATATACTACGATTTTGGAGATTAAGTAAGTATTGTTTTTTCTTCGGAAAGGAATATCAAAATGAACAATGAGCTTTTCGATGCCCTTGAACTTCTCGAAAAGGAAAAGGGCATTTCGAAGGATTATATGCTTGAACGCATAGAAGCCGCACTCGTAAGCGCATATAAGCGCGAATACGGCTCGAGCAACTGCAAGGTAATCATAGACAGCGAGAAAAAAGACCTCCACATGTATCAGGAAATGACCGTCGTTGAAGAGGTCACCGATCCTCTGTGCGAATTCACAATCGAAGACGCGCGCAGGGTAGCAAAGCACCCCGAGCTCGGTCAGGTCTGCCTGGTGGAAATGAAACCCAAGACCTTCCGCCGTCTGTCCGCACAGACCGCGAAGCAGGTAATAATTCAGGGTATCCGCGAAGCAGAACGCGGACTCATGATCAAGGAATACGAAGACAAGAAAGAAGAGATTATTACTGCCACGGTTGAGCGCATAGATCCCGAAACCGGAAACGTTACGGTCGATACCGGCACATCAAAGGCTTCTCTGCTCTCCTCGGAGCTTATACCCGGTGAGACCGTCACCGAAGGACAGCACATCAAGGTATTCGTTACAGAGGTGCGCAAGGAAAGCGCAAGAGGTCCGATAGTTACTCTTTCCCGTATCCATCCCGGACTTGTCAAACGTCTGTTTGAACTTGAAGTTCCCGAAATTCAGGACGGAACGGTTCGTATCATGAACGTCATCCGCGAGGCAGGTTCAAGAACGAAAATGTCGGTTGTTTCCGTCGATGAAAACGTAGATCCCATCGGTTCCTGCATCGGTCCCAAGGGTTCGAGAATCAACAGCATCGTCGAGGAGCTTAACGGTGAAAAGATCGATATAATCAAGTACAGCGACAATCCCGCCGAGTATATTGAGGCAGCCCTTTCACCCGCGACTGTGCGCGAAGTAACTCTTGACGGAGAGAAGTCCAGCCGTGTTATAGTAGATTCCGACCAGCTTTCTCTTGCAATCGGAAAGGAAGGTCAGAACGTCCGTCTGGCCGCGCGTCTTACCGGATTCAAGATCGACATTAAGGTTGACTGACATCGGGAGTTGATTGTTTGAATAATCAGCAAAAGCCAAAGAAAAAGATACCGGAACGCAAATGTACCGGTTGTAATCAGTCCAGGCCCAAACCCGAACTCATTCGAATAGTTCGGTCACCCGACGGTGTGATTTCGCTTGACGATACCGGAAAGAAATCCGGACGAGGCGCATATATCTGCCGTAATTCTTCCTGTCTTAAAAAGGCAAGGAAAGCAAAGCGGCTTGAAAAAGCCTTTGAATGCGAAATACCGGATGATGTTTACGCCGCGCTTGAAGACGAACTGAATCGAGGCGCCGATGGACAATAACAGCATACAGAGTCTGGGACGGCTTCTGGGTCTGTGCCGAAAGGCCGGTAGGATTACTACCGGAACAGAAGCGGTAATGGAATGCATCCGCTTTCATAAATCCTGTTTAGTACTGATAGCATGCGATACTTCTGAAAATACAAGAAAGAAGCTTTATGACAGCTGCAGCTACTACGATGCCGCTGCCGTTGAAATTCCGCTCACGATGCACGAGCTTTCAGCTTTTACCGGAAAACATACCGACTGCGCCGCCGCCGCAATCTGCGATAAACGTTTTGCAGATGCCGTTGAGAACAAGGTCAGAGAATGTACGGATAAAGAGCGGAATTCTACGCAGAATATGGAGGATAAAATATGTTAAATGCAAAATACAAGATAAATGCAATGGCAAAGGATCTGAACCTCAAGAGCAAGGATCTTGTCGATATTCTCACCGAGAAAGGATTTACAGGACGTTCTCATACCGGAACGGTCGAGCCTTCGGATTATAATGTGATAATCAATGAGCTCACATCCAGAAAACAGATCACCGGTATCGACGATTATCTCAACGGCAAAAAGATCATAGTCATAACCAAGCCGGAAGACAAACCCGCTGCCGAAAAGCCGCTGATCATAAAAGAAGATCCCAAGCCCGCCGTTGCCGCAGACACTGTCGTTAAATCCGAAAACATTGCCAGAAGCGACAATACTTCAAAGGAAGCCGCCAAATCAGAGCCAAAACAGAACAGCGCAAAGCAGACAAATACGCCTTCCGCGAACAATAACCAGCCCAAGACCGAAAAGAAGGAGCAGCCTTCCGCTTCTGCTGAACATAATACTCAGGAAGGTCACGTCAATGCCAAAAATAACGGCGGCAATGTCAACGGTCAGCAGCATAAGGATAACAGAAACAATCAGCCCGCCAACCAGCAGCATTCAAACGCTAAGAACAACGCAAACGCAAACACAAATGTAAATTCCGGCAATAACGGTACAAAAAACAATTCCAAGCCGAACAGCGGCGCGGTAAACAACGGTTCCAATAATAACCAGCACAAAACAAAAAACGAACAGCAGCAGGAAATCAAGGCGGAACAGAAAAACGATACAGTCGCAAATGTTCAGGCCGCCGCAGCCGCTGTAGAAACCAATCCCGCGGATAACGCCGTTAAAACCGATAAGGTTGAAAAGCCGGACAACGAGCAGTCAAAGAACCGCAACAAGTCTCAGCAGCAGTTCAACCGTCCCGTTCAGGCTCAGCCTCAGAAATCCCAGAAGCCCGCAAAGCAGCAGAACGCAAAGCCTCAGCAGAACAAGCCCGTAGAAAATTCCATCGAACAGAGCACCGAGGTCCTCAAGGAAACGAGCAGCAACAGAGGCAAGATAGTCGATACCCGTTCTTCCTCCGTAGACCTTTCCAAATACGACGAAAAGAACGACAACCTGTCTCCCGACATGGACGTTGCCGGTGAAAAGCAGAAGCTCAAGAAGCAGACCGGACGTGAAAACGCCGCAGGCAAGCGCGACAGCAATCCTGCCAAGTGTCGCGTTAACCGCCGCGGCTGCACCGTAGGAAAAAACGGCCGCGATATGAAATTCGCCGGACGCGATATGGCTGCCCGCAAAGGCAATGAAAAGGAAAGAGCCGCTCTCGAAAAGGTCAAGCGTCAGGAGCTTGAAAAGGCCCGCAAGGCTCAGCTTCAGATCACTATCCCGGACAGCATAACTGTCGGAGAGCTCGCGGCAAGACTGAAGGTAACATCCTCCGAGGTCGTAAAGAAACTCTTCACTCTCGGAGTAATGGCGAATATCAACCAGAGCATAGATTATGATACCGCATATTTCGTAGCCGAGGAGCTGGGCGCAAAGGCTACTCATGAAGTCACCGTTACGATTGAGGAAAAGCTTTTCAGCGAAGAAGAAGATTCCGATGAAAATCTCGTCACCCGTGCCCCCGTCGTCGTTGTCATGGGTCACGTTGACCACGGTAAGACTTCTCTGCTCGACAAGATCCGTAACGAACACGTCGCTGCAGGCGAGGCAGGAGGTATCACTCAGGCTATCGGCGCTTATCGTGTAAACGTCGGCGGAAAGGACATTACATTCCTTGACACTCCCGGTCACGAAGCGTTTACCGCAATGCGTGCCCGCGGCGCAAAGACTACCGATATCGCCATCCTTGTGGTTGCCGCCGATGACGGTATCATGCCTCAGACCATCGAGTCCATCAGCCACGCCAAGGACGCAAATCTCCAGATTATTGTTGCCATAAACAAGATGGATAAGCCCGGCGCAAATCCTGATCTTATCAAGCAGGAGCTCACCAAGTACGATCTCGTTCCCGAAGAATGGGGCGGCGACGTTATCTGCGTTCCCGTTTCCGCGCTTACCGGCATGGGAATCGACGAGCTTCTCGAAAACGTCAATATGATCGCCGAAATGCAGGAATATAAGGCTAATCCCAACCGCCGCGCAAAGGGCGTCGTAATCGAATCCCGTCTTGACAAGGGACGCGGACCTATTGCCACGATTCTTGTACAGAACGGTACGCTTCATCCCGGTGACGTGATTATTGCCGGTACAGCAGTCGGACGTGTGCGCGCGATGCTTAACGAAAACGGAAAGAGCCTCAAAGAGGCCGGTCCTTCTGTGCCTGTAGAGATCGCAGGTCTCGATGAGGTTCCCGCAGCGGGAGATGAATTCAACGCTGTCGAAGACGAGCGTATGGCGCGTGACCTTGCGGAACAGCGCCGTGCAAAGGCACGCGAAGACGAGCTTAAAGCTAATTCCAACGTCAGCCTAGACGATCTGTTTGCGGCTATTTCAGACGGTGTAAAGGAACTCAAGATCATCGTTAAAGCAGACGTTGCAGGTTCCGCGGAAGCGGTCAAGCAGTCGCTTGAAAAACTCTCCAACGACGAAGTTAAGGTCAAGATAATTCATACCGGTATCGGCGGTATCACAGAGGGCGACGTTATGTTTGCCGCCGCTTCAAACGCCATCATAATCGGCTTCAACGTGCGTCCCGATAAAAACGCCATTGACAGCGCAGACCGTCAGAAGGTCGATATTCACACCTACAGAATCATCTACGAATGCATAGAGGAAATCGAAGCAGCCATGAAGGGTATGCTCGCTCCCACATTCAGGGAAGAGCTGCTTGGTCATGCCGAAGTTCGTCAGACAATTCACGTCCCGAATGTCGGTACGATCGCAGGTTCTTATGTGCAGGACGGCGTTATCAAGCGTTCCGCACAGATCCGAGTACTCCGCGACAGCGTTGTGATATTTGAGGACAAGATTTCTTCTCTCCGCCGTTTCAAGGACGACAAGAGCGAAGTAGCTTCCGGCTATGAGTGCGGAATCGGTCTTGAAAAGTTCAACGATATAAAGGTCGGAGATATACTCGAAGCATTTGAGATGGTTGAGTCTCAGAAAGAATAATCCCTGTCCGTTATACGATAACCTCATAAAGACCAAATAATGAAACTCCCGTTTGTTGTTTTCCGTTCAGGATAACTTCAATACGGGAGTTTTTTGCTCGTGTAATAATTCGGAAACAAAATGCAGTATTATTTTTGCACTATTATTTATTTAATTATGTATACAATTTATGGTTTATGTGGTACAATATATACAACACAAAGAACAATGTAAATGTCAAGCACTCTCAGGAAGGATACAGTTAATGTCAAAAAGTTTATACAGTCTGATGCTGACCGATGAGGTAATTTCGGAAATAGACCGTCTCGCTCTGCGCGAGAACATGACACGTTCCGGTCTGGTAGACAGAATACTCGCTGATTATGCCTCCATGCTGACGCCGGAAAAGCGAATAGGCGATATCTGCCGATATATCTCTTCGCTTATGTCGACAAGTACGGTACTGGTTCCCGTCAGAACTCAAAGCCGCAGCTCTGTCTCGGTAAAAAGCAGTCTCGAATACAAATACCGTCCTACTATCCGGTATGAAATACAGCTGATGCGCGAGCCGGTGAACTCCATAGGAAATCTTACAATAATATTCCGCACGACCTCCGACGCTCTGCTCGGCGCGCTGAACGGATTTTTCCGGCTGCTTATGCGGCTCGAAGAAGCGTATGCCGTACCCGTTATCGGAGATATCAGCTATGAGCTGTATGACGGTAAATTCGTCCGAAGTCTCGCACTTCCCCAATCCAAGGATTATTCAAGCGAGGATATGGGAAAGGCTATTTCCGATTACATCGAAACGGTGGATGACATGATCAAGGGGTATATCAACGGCAGATACGCTTCCAAAGAGCTTGAAGCCGAATATATATCCTACCATAAAAGAGCGGACATTCTTATCTGACAAATAGATATAAACCGTGAAAGGAGACACTATATATGAATACTCAGAAATTCACACAGAAATCACTTGAAGCGCTGGCTGCGGCTCAGAGTCTCTCATTGGAACGAAACAATCTTCAGATATGCCCGGAACATATACTTTATTCACTGATTGACCAGGATAACGGACTTATCCCCACACTTCTCGATAAGATGGGAGTAAATAAAAGCGGTATTCTCGGAGACATCAACGACATCATCATGCATATACCGGGAGTTACAGGCAGTGGACGCGGGCCGGACAAGATATACATCTCTCCCGAAAGCGACCGTATTCTGAATGCCGCCGAAAAGGAAGCGGAGCGTCAGAAGGACAGCTTTGTTTCTGTGGAACATATAATGCTCTCAATAATCGAGCACCCCACGCAGAAGCTTTCTCAGCTTTTCAAAAAACACAATATCAACCGTGAAAGCTTTCTCGGAGCCCTTTCCAAGGTAAAGAGTTCAAATGTTACCAGCGATAATCCGGAAGATACCTACGAGGCTCTGGCAAAATACGGTACCGATCTTGTCGAGAGAGCAAGACAGTCCAAGCTTGACCCTGTTATCGGACGTGACAGCGAGATAAGAAACGTGATCAGAATTCTTTCCCGCAAAACCAAAAACAACCCTGTTCTTATCGGAGAACCGGGTGTAGGCAAGACCGCAATCGCGGAGGGACTCGCACAGCGTATCGTTCGCGGAGACGTACCCGAAGGTCTAAAAGGCAAAACAATATTCTCTCTTGATATGGGAGCTCTCATCGCAGGTGCAAAATACCGCGGAGAATTTGAGGAGCGACTTAAAGCCGTACTTAACGAAATCAAAAAAAGCGAAGGACGCACTATTCTGTTCATTGACGAGCTTCACAATATTGTCGGAGCCGGCAAAACCGAGGGCGCCATGGATGCGGGTAATCTTCTCAAGCCCATGCTGGCAAGAGGTGAGCTTCACTGTATCGGAGCCACGACACTTGACGAATACAGGAAATACATCGAAAAGGACGCGGCGCTCGAACGCCGGTTCCAGCCGGTGCAGGTCGATGAGCCTACTGTTGAGGATACGATTTCAATTCTTCGCGGCCTGAAGGAAAGATACGAGATATTCCACGGCGTACAGATACAGGACAGAGCGCTGGTAGCGGCTGCAACACTTTCTCACAGATACATTACCGACAGATTTCTTCCCGATAAAGCCATTGACCTAATCGACGAAGCGTGCGCCTCCATCCGCACAGAGATAGATTCCATGCCCTCCAAGGTGGATGATGTCCGCCGACATATAATGCAGCTTGAAATCGAAGAAACCGCCTTGAAGAAGGAAACAGATACCCTCTCTGTTGAACGTCTCGAAAAGCTCCGTGAAGAGCTTGCAGATGAGCGGGATAAATTCAACGAGATGAAAGCGCGCTGGGAACTGGAAAAATCCTCCATTGAGGATATCAAATCGGTAAAAGCGGAAATAGAAAAAGCAAATTCCGATATGGAAGAAGCTCAGCGCAATTATGAATACGAAAAGGCCGCAGAAATACGCTACTCAAAGCTTCCCGAACTGAAAAAGAAACTTGAAGATTATCAGAATGCCAGTGATGAGCGCAAAAACAGATCCGGTGACGATGACTCGCTCGTACGGGATACGGTAAACGAAGAAGAAATCGCCGAAATCGTCGCACGCTGGACAGGTATTCCTGTC
>JAZQNC010000096.1:0-7552 GCA_045627165.1 Eubacteriales bacterium | reverse complement strand
CATTTTCATATTCCTCCATAGCTCAGTCGGTAGAGCACCTGACTGTTAATCAGGGTGTCACTGGTTCGAGTCCAGTTGGGGGAGCCAACAAAAAACCGCCTTTTGTCTACCAGACAAAAGGCGCTTTTTTGAACGATGTGTTCCGCTGCGCGGAACAGTGATGATCACTTGCAAAGCAAGTGCGTGATGCGTCCTTCGGACGTGATGTGCGCTTCGCGCGTGAAGGTGACTTTGGCGGAACACATCGCATCACTGCGAGCATAGCGAGCAACATCACTTGCCCGTCAGGGCAAACATCACATCATCCCTCGGAAACCGGCAGCAGTCGGAAGCCGAGGGCTTTTTTGCGCAAAACCGGTTGAAAAGTTCTCAAAATTGTGTTATAATGAGCTTGATAAATCAAAATTTGCGGAGGTCTGTCATGGTCAGAATTGAACCGATAAACGCAAAAAACGTATGGGAAATCATAAAGCTAAGAGTCAGTGAAGAACAAAAAGATTTTGTTGCGCCCAATGATTTGAGCATCATTGAAGCATATATCGCAATTACGGAAAATGGGCACGCATTTCCGTTTGGAATATTCGATGAGAATGTTCCTGTTGGCTTTCTTATGATAGGATATGATGTAGATGATTCTTACGAAAATCCTCCGAAAATCGCATATGGGAATTACAGCATATGGCGATTGATGATTGATGAAAAATATCAACGCAAAGGATATGGAAGAGAAGCACTACGATTGGCACTTGACTTTATACGGACTTATCCCTGCGGAAAGGCAAAATTCTGTTATTTGTCCTATGAGCCGGATAATGAGAATGCCAAAAAGCTGTATACCGAATTTGGCTTTACGGAAAACGGAGAAATGGATGACGATGAAGTTGTTTCGGTATTAGAACTTTGAAAAACAAATCCCGGTTTGTCGAGATGTATCTTTTGGGTAGTCTTATACATGTAAGAAACCACTTTTGTCTGCCAAGACGAAGGTGTTTTTTTTACAACGAAATAAATCCCTTGCGGGATTATAAATCCCTTGCGGGATTATAAATCCCTTGCGGGATTTGTGAAATGCCTGCGGCGTGAGGGGATTTATTTCATTTCACGTCCGAGCAAAGCGAGGATATTTCACAATTTGCAAAGCAAATTATTTCACATCGGCGGCAGCCGATATTTCACTTGAAAAGGTTTGCTGCTTTCAGGTAGTTTTTGATATCAGACCCGTGAAGATGAAAGTTTTCACGGGCTTTTTATTTTGCCGTTTTCAGTTTACGCCGTATATTGCGGATGTGATGTATGATCGTCGGCGCACTGTTGACAAGCGTCCGGCGGCGTGTTATAATAGGCTCGCAAATGGTCAATGAGCAGGCTGAGGCCTGCATATGGAAAGGCGGGATTTGATTGTCGAACATAAGCGTAAGGATCACGGATTTCGGCGCGGTTTCCGGAAACGGCGAATTGCAGACCGAAAAGATACAGGCAGCGATAGACTACTGTTTTGAGATGGGCGGCGGCGAAGTGCTGGTTCCGCAGGGAAATTATATTACCGGAGATATACGCCTCAGAAGCAACGTAACGCTGCATCTGCTTGAAAACGCGAGGATTTCGGGAAGCATGGACCCCGGAGACTATTTCCATTACCTTGCCGATAAAACCGAGCCTCTGCGGGAGAGTCTGATAACCGACGCGGTATATATAAATCCCGCGGCAAGAAAGTCACGGGCAGAGTATGTCAGAGACGATCCGGATTTCAGATTTATTACCGCTGCCGGCAGCAGATGGAACAACGCCATAATCCGCGCGTTTGACGCGGACAACGTAAAGATAATCGGGGAAGGCTCGTCGGTTATAGACGGACGCAACTGTTTTGACGAAAAGGGCGAGGAATATTACAGGGGTCCCCATGCCATAACCTTCTTCAACTGCACGAATGTTGAGCTCAGAGGCTATACCGTATGTGATTCGGCTAACTGGGCGCATAACCTTCACGGCTGCAGAAATATTCTCGCCGAGGGAGTAAGGGTGCTTGCCGGTCATGACGGGATGCATTTTTCGTCCTGCGAAAACATCGAGGTCAGAAACTGCGAATTCTATACGGGAGACGACTGCTTTGCCGGCTTCGCAAACGTCAACGTCCATCTGTCGGACAGCGTTCTGAATTCGTCATGCAGCGCGATGCGCTTCGGCGGAAGCAACGTCCTCGTCGAGAGATGTCATATCTACGGCCCGGGAAAATATTATTTCAGAGGAACTCTGACCAATGAGGAAAAGCGCAGTTCGGCGCCGGTGCCGCAGTCGGTGAAGCGCAACAACATGCTCAGCGCGTTTACCTACTATGCCGATTACAGCCTTGATATTCCGGTCAGACCCGGCAATATCGTAATAACCGACTGTAAGATCGAAATGGCGGACAGATTTCTGCATTACAACTATTCGGGCAATGAGCTGTGGCAGAATCACCGTCCTCTTTCGGATATCGAATTCAGAAACATCGACGCATATGATATCAGTATGCCTCTCACCGCCTACGGCGCGGAGGATGAAAAGGTCGATCTCAGGCTTGAAAATGTCAGGGTAAAGCTGCGAGAGGGGTCTGAGAAGATCGATTTTATACATATCTGCAATTTCGACAATCTTGTGCTGAGAAACGTCAGGGTCGGCGGCTTTGAGGGTGACTGCTTTGTCAAAAAGTGGTCGGACGGCAATATTGCGATGGAGAAGGTGGACTGCGGAGCTGCCGCGCCGACGGTCGTGTCCGCCTCGGAGAAATTTTTCAGCAGCGCGATATGATACGGCTCTTCGCCGGGTGACATACGCTCCCGCGGCCTGCCGTAACGCTGCATAAAACATAACGACAAAAAGATATCTGCCGACAGAGGATTTCTTTCGGCAGATATTTCGGTTTTTGCGTATGGTATGCGTCAGTCGGGGAAGACCACTTCCAGTCCGCAGCGGAAGCGGTGAAGAATACCGCCCAGCTCCTCAGCAAGTATCGGATACGCCGCTTCCCCCGTGCAGTGTCCGGTGCAGATATATCCCGTTCCGGTGGCTTTCACTTCGGCGGCGAAGGCTCTTACCTCCTCTTCGGTGCGGTTGAACAGGTGGAAGCCTCCGATAAGCGCGGCGGTCTTCTCAGTCGGAAAGGCTTCTCTGACCTCGCGGATTATGTTTGACGCTCCCGCGTGGCAGCAGCTGTTGAAGATTATCAGCCCTTCGGATGTTGAGAAGACGAGGCTCTGTTCGTGGGAAAAATTATCGGGGATAAAGTCCTCTCCCTCTCTGACGAAGAGATGCTCACGCAGTCCGGTCTTTTCCAGTCCGGGCGTGGTGTGCGGGAGCAGGGTGACGCCTTCGGAGATCTCCGTCTTTCCGCTGACCTTTACTATCCTGTCCGAAAACTCCCGCAGCGAGCCGGCCGGCATTCCGATATAGCGCGGCTCATTCTCGTCGGCGTGAAGGCTGAAGCAGTTTTCGCGGCAGGCTGAATTTATATGGAATTTCGCCCTTTCGTTGAGCGAGAAAAAGCGGGGCATACCGTTGGCGTGGTCGTAATGGGCGTGGGACAGTACCGCGATATCGGTATCGGCAAGGTCTATTCCGAGCTTTGCCGCGTTTTCGGCAAACAGGTCGGAGGCTCCCGTGTCAAGCAGTATTTTTCTGCCCCGGTATTCGATATACACCGACAGTCCCCATTCGCCTTCCAGCTCACCGTTTTCGATATTGTCCGACAGTACTATTGCTCTCATCTGCTTTTGAATTTACTCCTTTTCGTGATGCTTTGCGCTCTATGATAGACTTATTGAAAAAGTCTGTCAAGGGTTTTTGAAAATATTTTTGCCGAGGGTACGAAACGGGGTATGAAATTGCGCGGAGGGTGTGTTATAATACACGCGCATGGCGAAGGGAGGCCGCGCTTTTATCGCTTTTATCGGCGAAAAAGCCTTTTTGTCGGAAAAGTCTTGCAATTTCCCGAATTTGTGATACAATGGTGAGGATGTATTACGACAATTTATTCGGTTTTACGGTTATTTTTAATATTATTTGTCTGTGAGGAACAAGATATGATCAAGCTTCGCAATGTGTTTTCCGATAACGCTCTCTTTCAGGCGGATTCCGAAATAACGCTCCACGGCGCCGCCGCCGAAAACAGCTCGGTATGCGTATGTATTACCGGCAGCGAGGGCGTGTTCTGCTCCGCCTGCGCCGATGCCGACGAAAAGGGAGAGTTCGCCGTCACGCTGAAAACTCCCTCCGCGTCCTTTGACAGCCGGGAGATAAGCGTGACCTGCGGAGCCGAGAGCGCCGTGCTGCACAATGTGCTTTTCGGCGAGCTGTGGCTTGCCTCCGGTCAGTCCAACATGGAGCTGGCAAATGCTTCCCATCCCGAATTCGACACGCTGCAGGCGTCGATGAAGGACAAGCTGATAAGAGTATATCACTGCGAATATTTCCCTGCCGACGAGTCCGCGGCTTTCCCCTGGGACCCCGTATACGACATAGGCGGACGCTGGATACTTCCCTCCGACCGTGACGGTCTTGCGGGCGTTTCGGCGTGTGCTTTTCGCTTCGCGGTTTCGGTATACGATGAGCTCAACCGCGAAAGTAATATCCCCGTAGGTATTCTCAACAATTCCTGGGGAGGCACCTCCATGCCCTCCTGGTTCCCCCGCGACGAGATGGAGAAGGACGAATACATCGTCTCGGTACTCAAACGCTGCGGCGCATATCCCGTAAAGGAGGAATGGAACAGCCGCGGTATCTGCAATTATCAGCAGACCTGCGCCCAGTACAATGTCAAGATCGCCTGCATAGAGGGGCTGAAGGTCAGAGGCGTTATCTGGTATCAGGGCGAGAACGAGACGGGAGGACAGTACTGGAACAGGTGCTACGCCGATTATCTGCGCTTCTATCACAGAGTATATTCAAAGCGCTTCGGAGCCGATCCCGATCACTTCATGATGATATCCTCGCTTATCTACCCCTGGATATACGGAGCAAGCGGAGAATGCTCGCTTGGGTACATCAACAGAGCCTTCATCGAGACTGCGCTTGAGGCTCCCGACAGGTTCGCCTTCATGCCCATCTCCGACCTTCCTCCCAGATGGGCGTACCATCAGGGCAATCACCCCATACATCCCACCAACAAGTACGCCGTGGGTGAGAGACTTGCCCGCCTTGCCCTCACCAATTCCTACGGCTTCGACGGTCAGAAGCGTCCCGCGACGCTGGAGAGCTTCGAGATCATCGGAAACAGGGTGTGCCTGAAATTCCTCAACGACGGCTATGATATCGTCGTCAACGACGTAAACGGAGTGCTTCGCGGAATGTACGTTGCCGGAGAGGACAATGTTTATCTTCCCGCCGATTACGAGATAATATCGGGCGACACAATGGAAGTGTGGTGCGACGAGATCGTGAAACCCGAAAAGGTCGCGTACAACATCCAGTCACTTGAGCCCGGCGTCGATCTCTTCGCGGGAGAATTCCCGGTGGCATCCTTCTACTCCGACAATGACAACTATATCGGCATAGAGGCGCGCCGCTGGTACGATATGACCTGCGACGCGGTGTGGGGAAACAGGATACACGGCGAGGTTCTCGACCTGTTCTACCGTCCGGTATGGACTCCCGCCGAGGGAACCGAAGTCACGAGAGATTTTGCTTTTTGCTGTGAAAGCATATGCAGTCTGCGCGCAGAGGGCGAAGGCAGGACCGCTTCCGTGACCGTAAAATCGTATCCCTACAACCGTCTGGACTTCGAGAAATTCTCGGGCATGAAGCTCAATCTCTTCAACACCTCTCATCTCGCCGGAGCTAAGCTCATACTCAGAGGCGAGAATTCCACAGTCACCGAATGCGCCTTTGAAAAGACTGCCGATCTTACAGGCTCATGGTCGGCATGGAAGACCTCTTTCACTCTTCCCGAAGGCGAGATAAGCTCCATGACCTTTGAATTTGATTTTGACTGCGATGAGTTCAGATTCGTCAACATGGAAAAGGTAAGACTGCTCAAGTAATCGGATGATCGAAACTGTATGAACTGGTTTGTTTTTTCACTTGTAAGTCTGCTGGGCTGGGGAGCCGCCGACCTGTTTTATAAAAAAGGCACCGACGAGGATGACAGATACAGCCATCTCAGGCTCGCCGTGTGGGTCGGACTGGTGATGGGCGTATGCGCCGCCGCGCTCATTCCCTTCGCCGAGACCGAATATACTTTCGGCTCGTTTGCGGGCAATGCGGTGAGGTATTTCCCCGCCTCGCTGTGCTATATAATCTCAATGGTGATAGGCTATGCTGGACTGCGCTATCTGGAGCTTTCCATAGTGTCTCCCGTGCAGAACGCAAGCGGAGGTCTTTCCGCGCTTGTCATGCTGATATTCTTCGTATTCACCGGAAGATTTGCCTCGGTGAGCGAGGAGTTCGGAGGTCTCGACCTGGCGGGCACGCTGCTTATAGCCGCCGGAGTCATCGCCCTCGCGGTTGTCGAACAGAAGATCTCGGAATCGGAAACATCCGCTTCCTCCGACAGAAAATACCGTTACGGGGCATTGGCTCTGCTCTTTCCTCTCGCCTACTGTCTGTTCGACACCGTGGGAACGGCGGCAGACGGTATCATCCTCGATGAGGAGACCGGACTGGGGCTGGGTGAGATCGACGTTATAATCCTCTACGGCTTCACCTTCCTCGCAGTGGGTATATGCTGCTGGCTTTATATGCTGATAAGGACAAAAAAGCCCTACAATCCCTTTGCGAAGAAGGAGGGGTATAAGGGTATCGCGGCGCTGTGCGAGGAGTTCGGACAGGTATTCTACGTCTACGCAATGGCTGAAAAGCCGGTGCTTGCCGCGCCCATAATCGCCAGCTACTGCATAGTGTCGGTGATACTGTCGAGAATATTCCTGCGCGAGAACATAGGAAGGGCGAGATATATCTGTATCGGCGCCGTCGTGTGCGGGATAGTCTGTCTGGGGATCTCCGAGGGACTCTCGGCGTGAATATTGATCTGATTTTTCTGAGTTTATAACCGTTTATAACCGAAAGGAAGTTTTTTATCATGGCAATAGAAAAGGCTCGCGCCTATCTCAGGGAAAAGGGCTTTGAGGACAGGATAAGGGAGTTCGACGTGTCCAGCGCGACTGTCGAGCTTGCCGCCGCGGCTCTCGGAGTTGACGGCTCACGCATAGCCAAGACCATGTCCTTCATGACACCCGACGGTCCGATACTTGTGGTCGCCGCCGGTGACGTCAAGATAGACAACGCCAAATTCAAGGGATATTTCCACACAAAGGCAAAGATGCTCACCCCCGACGAGGTTGACAGCCTTATCGGTCACTCCGTCGGCGGCGTATGCCCCTTCGGTATCAACGATGGCGTTAAGGTCTATGTGGATATTTCGGTCAGACGCTTTGAAAAGGTATATCCCGCCTGCGGAAACAGCGCCAGCGCGGTGGAGCTTACTCCCGATGAGCTTTACGAAGTTTCGGACCCGACCGACTGGGTGGATGTGTGCAGGGAAAGAGAATAAGGACAGGTTTGCTCGTTTCACTCGCAGTGA
>JAZQNC010000095.1:0-2900 GCA_045627165.1 Eubacteriales bacterium | reverse complement strand
CCGCTTGGCCTCCGACTTCTCTGCGAAAAATACGAAAACGTGAAGACGGTCCTGCGGAAGATCCTTTTCCGATACGGTCATCCCGACTGCACCAACCTTTATCAGAATATCGGCATCACGCTCGCGGCTCTTCTCAAAGGCGATCTTGACCTCATCAAAACGGGGATGGACGCTCTCAACTGCGGCTTTGACACCGACTGCACATGCGCCTCCGCGGGCTCTGTGATCGGAATACTGCTGGGCGCGGATAAGATCCTCGAGGCTTTCCATACCGACGATATAAAGTATGTTCTCGGAGTGAAGAGCGAACGCCGTTCCGATTCCGTCCGCGACCTCTGCGAGGATATTGCCGATATCGGCGTGAAATTCACAGAAGTGGGTTATCCCAACTCCGCTCTGACAATAGAAAACGCGATACCTTCGAACCGCTGCTTCGTGCGCGAGGATATCGAATGGAAGATCGAATACAGCGCGCTTCCCTCGATCATACCCGGTGAATCTCTCACTGTCAGCCTGATTTTGATCAACAATACCGGAAAGTCCGTTTCGCTTGACTGTAAGTGCGAATGTCCGGAAGGCTTTGAATGCGGCGTGGGTGCTAAGCTTGAGCTGTCTGACGGAGAGAACCGTTTTGACTTTGACGTGAAGCTCGACAGCGGTGTGAAAACCGTAATGGAACGCAACATATTCAGGCTTGCCCTCACCGGCGAATACGGTCTGAATATCAGCTTCGGCGTGGCTGGGGCTTCTCCCTGGAAGCTGACGGGACCGCTGTGGAGAACAGACCCCGTCTCCGACACGGAAAGCCTGATGAAGGTAAACAGCTATTACGACCTGCTGGGCGCGTCGAAATATGACGGCAATTACGTTGACGTGGTGAGACATTTCCATGTAAACATGGAGCCCGACCCGTATATTGCGCAGGACAGGCTCAGCGACGACGTTCTGTTCGCCGATGTTGACGACGGCAGAGAATTTGAGGAGCGTGAGGTATTTATCCGCGAGGATTCATTCAATGTTTCCGATCTCTGTCCCTTCGCAGGAGCGAATACCTGTTATCTTACCCGCAAGCTCATCGCGCCCAAGGATATGGACACCTGCATACAGATAGGTCACAGCCAGCCCTATACGCTCTGGCTCAACGGCGAGGTGATATCCGAGCATCTGCATACGGGAGTGTTTACCTCCGAAAACTATCATCTAGAAAAGGTACACCTCAAAGCGGGCATAAACTACATCAAGTGGCGTATAACCCGCACAAACGCCGATACGCACATGAGCCTTATCTTCTCAAAGAAGGCGACCTGCGCGGAGCATTTCGTGATATTCGGCTCGGAAAGATTCTGACGCGATCATATCTTGAAAAAGGGAGTAACGGCAATGAAACAGTATCTCGACATACAGTACTGTCCGATGGGACTTGCGGAGCAGAAGCTCAACATATATATGCCCGATGAAGCGGACGAAAAGAATAAGGTTCCCGTTTTCCTCTATTTCCACGGCGGCGGGATCGAGGCGGGAAACCGTTACGGCATGGACGCCGCGTTTGAATACCTTACCTCTCACGGTATAGGTTTTGTCAGCGCGGATTACCGTATGTATCCGACGGCGGTATTTCCGGAATTTCTGCGGGACGCCGCCGCGGCAGTCGCATGGACGAAAGCCCATATCGGCGAATACGGAGGAAACGGAAGAATATATGTGGGCGGAAGCTCTGCCGGAGGATACATCTCCATGATGCTCTGCTTCGACCGCCGCTATCTGGCACCCTATCACATCGACCCGTCAAACCTCGCGGGATTCATACATGACGCGGGACAGCCTACCGCCCATTTCAACGTACTGCGCGAGAGGGGAATAGATACCCGACGTGTCATCGTTGACGAGACGGCGCCCCTCTATTACGTCAGCGCGGACACCCGCGCGGCGGATATGCTCTTTATCGTCTCGGACAATGATATGGAAAACCGCTACGAGCAGACCATGCTCATGCTTTCCACCATGAGGCATTTCCGCTTCGATATGGAACGGGTAACGCTTAAACTCATGCACGGCTCCCACTGCGAATATGTCGGGAAGAAGGATAAGCTTGGGGTAAGCATTTTCGGAAAAGTATGCGGCGATTTCATTTCGTCGGTCGAAGCAAAATACTGAGACGCCGCCGCAGTCGGTTAACAGGTGAAATATTATGAGAACAGGAATATGCACTACCGATTTTGAATCCCGCGTCCGTCCCGCCGACGAGCTGTTCGGGAAGATCGGCGATATGGGATTTGAATGCCTGCAGTTTGCCTTTTCTTCGGTTTCGGAATGTGATTTCATTCCCACCGGACAGATCGAAATCCCCGAAAAGATACACAATACCGCCGTGCGCGCAATAGACCGGGCGGCTGTGCGTTACGGTCTTCCGATAGCCGCCGTCAACGGTACCTTCAACATGGCGCATCCCGACAGAGAGGTGCGTATGGAAGGACTGAGGCGTTTTGAGGAGCTTGCTGCCGCAAGCGCGGATCTCGGAGCGAAATATATCACGCTCTGTTCGGGTACACGCTGCCGCGAGCATCTCTGGACCTATTCCGATCTGAACGACGAGTCGGACGCATGGGATGATATGCTGGATACGGTATGCCGCGCGGCATATACAGCCGCGGCTCACGGACTCTCCGTGGCGATAGAATCCGAAATATCGAACATTATCGACACTCCCGAAAACGCGAGAAAGATAATGGATATTCTCGGTCCCAACGTAAAGATGATACTTGACTGCGCGAACCTTTTCGCTCCCGGAAAAGCGAAGAAGGAAAACGTGCAGGAGATAATCGGTCATGCGATGGACATATTCGGCGGCGACGTCGTTATAGCTCACGGCAAGGATATAAAAGAGGGCGAAGGTATAAAAT
>JAZQNC010000094.1:0-2424 GCA_045627165.1 Eubacteriales bacterium | reverse complement strand
TCCCGAATTTGCTGCGGACGTGTTCGAAGACGCTTCGGTAAGCGCGGTGTATCCGCTGATGGTAAGCGTATCTATATCGACCCGCGAGAAGATATCCTCGTAGCCGTCCACCTCGTTGTAGAAATAACCCGATGAGCTGCTGGTTATATCGACGGCTCTTCCGGTAAGCGAGTCAAGAAGAGACTGCTTCCACGCCTTGAGATATTCTATGCGGGCGTCGTAGTCGGATACGGCCTTGACCATTATCTGACGGCGGTTGAGCATTTTCAGAAGCTCGTCGCGGCTGCCTATGATGTCGCCGAGCCTGCCGAGCACGCTGCTGTCGGCCATTTCGGTATAGGTCTGGGCGATGCGCGAATCGAGAGTAGCGGTATCGGATATGACCATATCGTCGCCGACGCTGCTGGCCTCGAGAAGAGCTATCTTGTTGTCGATGCGTATGATGTCCGCGCTTTTGCTGCTGTCGCCCTCGTACACCGTGGCAAGGACGGTGTTCTTTCCGACCTTGGTGCCGTTGGGATAGTAGTAGTTTATCACGCCCGAAACAGGCGAATACACAAGCTTTTCGTCTCTGATAATGTAAGCGTCAAGAGTGCTCAGCGAACGCTCGGTGACCAGCGAGGCCTGGACGGTGGAGATATTCTCGCCGAAGAAGCCGGTGAGCTGGATGACTATATACATTATGAGAATGACCGAAATAACGGCGGTCGTGACATAGACTATGGCATTTTTGAATTTTTCGCTTTTGAAAATACCTCTCTTCAAGTCACGCCTCTTTCTGCCGCAGTTTGTGCGATAAACATCGTGCGGTCTGTGAAAACGGATGTGAAAATTATCCGAATAAACACAGATAACAGCGGATCTATGTTAAAACTAACATAAATACGCCGATTAGCCCAATATCTGGTGAATTATATCACAATGAAACGGTTCAAAAAACACATCCATTGTAAATTTTATGACTTGAGACCATATCAAGCGATAAATTTACAATTTCTTCAAAATCCATGCCCTCCGGAATCGGAACGGGACGGACATATCCGCGGTGCCGAAACCATGTGAGCTGACGCTTGGCATAGTTGCGGGTCGCCGTTTTGATGTTTTCGACGGCGCTCGCCAGCGACATTTTCCCGTCGAGGTAATTGTACAGCTCCTTGTAGCCTATCGCCTGAGAGGCGGTCGAGGAAAGACGGTCTCCGTATTCGCAGCGTATTTTTTCGGCTTCGCCGGCAAGCCCGTCGGAAATCATCATGTCCACACGCTCTTCTATGCGGCGGTACAGCGCATCTCTGTCCCGGTCGGGCATTATCACACACGCCTCGTAGGGAGAACCGTTCCGGCGAGACAGAGCGTCCCATTCGCTCTTTGTTCTGCCGGTGAGCGTGCATATTTCTATGGCGCGGATGACGCGCTTGCGGTTGTTGGGATGAATCGCCTCCGCGCTTGCCGGGTCGAGGGCGCGGAGTTTCAGATGCAGCTCCACTGTATCGAGCCTGTCCAGCTCGGCGCGGAGTTCGTCGCTGCGGGCGCAGGAGGAGAAATCGTTGCCGTACAGTACGTTATCAAGATACAGTCCGGTGCCGCCGCAGAAGATCGGCAGCTTTCCCCTTGATGTTATATCGGCTATCGCGCTTTCGGCAAGCGTTTTGTAGTCTGCGCAGGAAAATTCGGCGTCCGGATCGACTATGTCGATGAGATGGTGAGGAGCGGCGGCGAGCTCTTCGGCGGTGGGCTTTGCCGTGCCTATGTCCATGCCGCGGTATATCTGCATACTGTCGCAGGATATGATCTCTCCGTTCAGCTTCTGTGCCAGCGCAATGGCGAGAGCGGTCTTTCCGCAGGCTGTCGGGCCGCAGACCGCGATTATTCCGGTTTTTTCGGTGCTGTTCATGAGTTGATATGTTTACGGTGAATGTTTTATTACAGGCTTTGAGTTTCGTGTTATGTCAAGATTATACAACATATTGCGCTTTTTTGCAACCGGATTGTGAAAAAATAAAACGGATACGGTTCTCTTTTGAAATAAATGTTGTAAAACTTGTAAAAAGGTATTGCAATTTGACGGAAAATATTATATAATGTTTTTTATAGGAGTGTCCGCAGGCACGGCGCACGGGGTGTGCAGCTGCGGTTTCCCCGTCTGTTTCTGTGAAAAAACAAGAAAAATAATTTATAAGGAGCTATAAATATGGCAATCGACAAGACTACGGAAAAGATTCGTAATATTTCTTTACTTGGGCACGGCGGCTCGGGAAAAACATCCCTGGCCGAGGCAATGCTTTTCCTCACAAAGGCTACCGGACGTATGGGTAAGCCCGCCGAGGGAAACACGATCTGCGACTATGATCCCGAGGAAATCAAGAGAGGTTTCTCGCTTCAGTCCGCGATCGCTCCCGTTATCTACAAGGACACAAAGGTAAACTT
>JAZQNC010000093.1:0-7830 GCA_045627165.1 Eubacteriales bacterium | reverse complement strand
ATATCCTCGGATTCGATACCCTTGTGTATCATTTTTCCGAGGATATGGGTATGAGGCTTGAGAGCAGAAAATATCCGTGGCTTGCGGGAAGTGACAGCACCCTTATAACCCAGAAGTATACGATAAGTGATCCCGACGAAGGAAAATATCTTACTCAGGACGAGCTGAAAGACATCGCCGGATATGCGGCGGAAAAGGGTATTTCAATAGTGCCCTCCTTCGACAGCCCCGGACACATGAATTACATAGTAAAACGCTATTTTGAATACACCGGACATGACATAGGCAATTACTACCATGCGGGAGCAGGGGTTTCGGTGGTTCAGGGCTCGGGACTTCCGCAGGCAAACGCTCATTCGAGAGGCATCGACATAACAAATCCCGAGGCTCTGGATTTCGTGCATGAGCTTATTGACGAATATGCGGAGCTTTTCAGAGAATGCGGTTCGAGAGCCTTCGACATAGGCGGCGATGAGCTTCTGGGCTGGGGAGAGACTCCCGAAAAGGGAACGGTAAAATGGAAGCAGCTCGACCATTGGAAGAAGTATGCGGTATCAAAAAGCGGAAACAGTGAAGCTGTGGCATACGACGCCTTCGTCATGTATATGAACGAGCTTAACGACAGGCTTCGCGGAATGGGATACAGCTCCGTGCGTATGTGGAACGATGACGCGAACAGGGCGCATGACACGGGATGGGCTGGCGCGGTAAAGCTGAGCCGTGAAATAGAGATAGAATACTGGACGGATAATATTCCCAACAGCGTTGACACATTCATAGAGCTGGGACACAAGGTCCATAACTATATCAATACCTACGGTTATTACGTGCTCACGAAAGCGGCAAGAAAAGGCGAGAATTATCCGAAGGTCACACCCGAAGCGATAATGGCAGAGTGGAATCCGTATATGTTTTCGGACAACGAACTGTCTGCGGACAGAGAAAATGTGGCGGGCTGCGCTCTCTGCGTATGGTGCGACGACCCGACGCTGCGTACCTGCGATGAGCTTATAGCCGAACTTTACCCGATAATGAAGGCATATTCGTCCAAAATGAAATAAGCATGCCGGAAGGAAAACTCACAAAGGGGAGACTATGTAATGCAGCAGTCTCTCCTTTGAAAGTGTCATAGCGGGTCACGCGCTTTGAAATATTATGTACTGTTTATGATATATCCCAGGAAATACAAAACGGCATAACCGCAAAGGTTATACCGTCTTAACAAAACAATTGTCAGATACAGAAACCACCATTGGGACACCTTCATTACGGAGGGTGTCCCAATGTCCGTATTTTCGACTGTCCGGAAGTGCTTTCTTATTCAGCTGTGCTTTTTTGACCATGCGGACGGAGCAAACGCCAGCACGAGCGGGTATATTTCCAGTCGTCCGAGGAGCATTGCGATCGACAGAATGATCTTTGAAAATGATGAATAGAGCGAATAGCTTGAAGCGGGACCTATAAGTCCGAAACCGGGACCCACGTTGTTGAAGCAGGAAACCGCGGCGGAGAAATTCGTTTCTATACCGAATGGCTCGAAGGATATTACAAGGAATGTAACAAGAATACAGCCCATGTAGAAAATAAAGTAGGTGCCGAGACTGCTTATGGTATCCTCATCCACGGTATGCCCTTCAAGACGGACAGTGCTCACAGAGCGTGGATGAAGAAGCTTGCGAAGCTCGCGTCTGACGATACCCGCCATCATCATGATCCTTGAGGTTTTCAAGCCTCCCGCGGTAGAACCCGCGCATCCTCCGAAGAAGAGAAGGACAAACAGAATGGCTTTTGACAGCGACGGCCACTGCATGAAATCATATGTGGCATAACCGGTGGTTGACATTATCGAAGCCACCTGAAACGCGGAGTGACGTACTGTTTCGCCGACCGTGTCAAAAAGCGGACGGATATCGAATGCGATAACCGTCGAAGCGGCAAGAACGAGACCCCCGAAGCACCACAGCTCACGGCTCGACAGAGCCGTTCTGAAACGCTTTATAAGCATCAGATAATACAGATTGAAGTTCACGCCGAAAAGCAGCATGAATACGGTGATCACCCACTGAATGTACGGAGAATAACCTCCGATGCTGTCTGACTTTATTCCGAAGCCTCCGGTTCCGGCAGTACCCAGAGCGTGAACCAGCGAGTCAAACAACGGCATTCCGCCCAAAAGCAGGAAGAGCGTTTCGAGCGCTGTCATTGCGATATAGATCAGATAGAGTATTTTCGCAGTGTCGCGTACCCTCGGTACCAGCTTGCCGACGATAGGACCGGGCATCTCGGCCCGCATGATATGGATCGTGCGTCCCGAAGCTCCCGGAATAATCGCCATCACCAGCACGAGAACTCCCATACCTCCTATCCAGTGAGTGAAGCTTCGCCAGAAAAGCAGACCGTGGCTGATGGCTTCCACATTGTCAAGTATGGATGCGCCTGTGGTAGTAAGACCGCTGACCGTCTCAAACAGCGCGTCCGCATAATTGGGGATCTCGCCGCTGATAAAGAAGGGAAGCGCGCCGACCAGCGAAATCATTATCCATGATATCCCGACAATGGCAAAGCCTTCTGAGGCGAAAACCAGCTTGTCGTGGTTGAGAGTACACAGAATCAATACAGCGCCTGCCGCAAGCGCGATTCCCGCGCTTATCAGTATTGAAGTGATACAGGATTCCCTGTAGATCAGAGCGATCAGCGCGGGGATCAGAAGCAGCAGACCCTCGCAGCACATGATCTTTCCGACCATGTTGAATACCATTTTTCGATTCATAAGCGGTATCCTTACTTGATGATATCGCTGAGGTCACGGATTATCTGACCCGCGGCAATAACGATAACCTTGTCTCCCGCCATAATAACGTCGTCGCCCGAAGGGATTATACGTGTCTTTCCGCGCAGGATTCCGGCGATCAGCGTGTTCGGCTTGAGCTTCATATCCCTCAGCTTGACCTGCAGGAATCCGAAATCGTCGAGCACATTGAATTCAAGGGCTTCGGCGCCGCCGTCCATGAGCTTATAAAGAACTTCGACCTTGCTTCCCATTGAATTCTGGAGCGCACGGGAGTAACGCACGACAATGTCGGTAATAACATCCTGCGCCGATACGGTACAGTCAAGTCCGAGCTTGTCGGCCATGGACGCGAGCTCGTCGTGGTTGACCTTTGCGATTACCTTGCCGACGTTCTGCGACTGGGCAAATATGGATATGAGGATATTTATTTCATCTATTCCGGTAAGGGAAACGAAAGCGTCGCAGGAATTGATACCGGATTCGAGCAGAAGCTCCTGATGCGCTCCGTTTCCGTTTATCACCACGGCGTTATGCAGCTCGTCGCAGATTTCCTGACAGCGTTTTTCGTCGCGCTCGATGAGCTTTACCGTGCTTCCGTCGTTAAGCAGGAGCTTGGCAAGGTAATACGCGGTGCGGCTTGCTCCGAGTATCATGACGTTGCGCGCCTGCTTTGATTCGAGTCCCAGCGAGGAGAGCAGTCTCTGCATTTCAAGCGGAGAGGCGGTAATACCGATTTTGTCTCCGCCCTGCAATACGAATGAACCGTAGGGAATATGGACCTCGTCTCCGCGTCCGACAACGCAAACGAGGAACTTTATCTTGTTGTATTTTGTTCTCAGCTCCTGAAGCGACATACCGCAGAGCGGAGAATCGTTTTTCAGAATGATCTCGACCATCTCAAAATTCCGGCGCGAGAAGGTTTCAACCTTTACCGCGGAGGGAAGCTTGAGAATGTTGTAGAGTTCGAGAGCGGTCAGCTTCTCGGGATTGACAGCCATCGACAGGTTAAGGTTTTCCTTGAGAAATCCGAGACTGTCATCGTTGTATTCGGGATTGCGTATTCTCGCAATGGTGTGCTTTGCGCCCATTTTGCGGGCAATGTAGCAGCAGAGCATATTCAGCTCATCCGAGCCGGTGACAGAAACCACAAGGTTTGCACCGGCAACTCCGGCTTCACGGAGAGTATCGCAGTCTGTACCGCTTCCGATGACGGTCATGGCGTCATATACGTTTGTGATCTCGGCAACAGCGGAAGGATTATCGTCTATGGCAACAACGTCATGTCCTTCGCTTACAAGTGACGAGATAATGGCGGTTCCGGCTTTTCCGCAGCCGACAACAATAATTTTCATAACAGATTCAGTTGATTCATAAAAATAAACAACGAAAAAAATCAAACAGAGCCGTGCTGTTAAGCCGCGGCTCATACGGTTTGAATAAGTCAGAATTCCTTGACTATTTCAGCATCGGGAGCGTTCTTCTTTACGCTTTCAATGCCGTTGAGTGCGCTTGTCTTGGTCTTGTAGCCTTCGCTGACGGCAATGATTTCACCGTTTGTGGCTTTGAGACGGAAGCGAAACTCGCCCGATTTGTCGGTGTAAAGCTCAAACTTCGGATGTTTTACCTTGACGATCTCTTCGACTGTCTGGTCTTCGATTTCGCCGATGCAGTTTCTCTTTACCGAATTGATGCCGTTCTCACAGGCTGCCGCTGTGGAATAAACCTCACTTGTTGCGATGACCTCGCCGTTGGAAGCTTTAAGATCGAACTTAAAACCGGTGTTTGTCTGACGGAATGCGAATTTTCCCATAACGATACTCCTTTACAGTGTTAGATATCATTTCGCACGTATCATGCGTAGATTCTACCATACAATGGCAGAATAGTCAACCTTTTTATCGTAACATTTATATAAAAACTGACCGCTTTACGGTATTTTTATCTGACCGCGAACACCGCGTCCTTTGAATGAACGGTTATCTTTCCGTCGTTTGGACGAATGATATTGCCGCAGCTGTCAAAAAACGTGAAATTCTCCGCGCCTGCGGGCGAGATGACTCTGTCTTCCGCTCCGTGATTATGGATGAAATAGTATTCCTCACCGTTGGCGGCGCTCTTGCGGATTCTTATATTGCAATGGTTTTCTCCTATATCGAGCAGAGGCTTCAGCGATGAAATATCATTCATTACGAGCTCGGGATAATCCCGTATCAGACAGCTCAGCTCCCCGGAGGGAATATCGGTGCCGATGACGACAAGCTTCACGCCCGCGTCGAGCATTTCCCTGAGTTTGCCTATAACGCGGACGTCGAATTTTCCGCTGTTCCACAGAACAAGAGTGGTAAAGCTCTCGTATTCCGTGAAAATTCTGCCGTTTTCGGCTCTGCATTCACAAAGCGCGTCTTCATCGACAAGGTCAAAATCGCAGAGTCTGTCTTCAAGTGCGAGCAGTGTCTCGCCGTAGGACTTTTCCATCCGCTGAATTGAAGCACCCTGATACGGCGCAACCGTACATGGACCCACGTCCCAGTATTTGTGATCGGGTACGGCAAAGCGTTCATAGGCAGCCGTCATGGGAATAAGTACGAGAATATCGGTGCTGTGCGTTCCGAGAGCGCAGAAATCGGAGGCGCGTGCCGCCTTTTCCTCAAATTCGACGCGATCAGGGTCATATTCGCTGCTGTAGGCAAAATAGCTTGAAATGTCGGTAACGCCCAGCTGTATCTGATAGAAAGCGGAATTTACACGGTTTCTCGGAGTTGCGGATTCGGGAGTGTGCCACCAGTTGTATTCGAGATGGAAAGAATTCTCTGTCATTACCATGTCGCGTCCGTAAAAATGCGCGGCGGAGGACGCTGTTTTTTCGGCGGTCACATCTCTCGGTTCGGCGCAGTACAGCCTGTCCACACCGGGAGCCTGCATATATCTCTGCAATCCGAAAAGGTCGGCGTTAAGACCTATCTGCATGGAAAGGGTCTCCTCTCCGTACAGATGACCTGTCATGCGTGTTCCGTGTTCTTCGCACCATTTACCGATCTGTCCGAAATAATTCCTGCTGTAAAGCTCGGCGGCAGTTTTCCACCATTCACGGCGGGATGAGGCAAAGTCGCGGTCCGTGTCGAAGAACAGATCGACATAGCGTTCCTCAAAGCCGGGAAGCAGCTCGTCAAACTGTTCGGTCCATGCGCATACAGCGTCCTTTTCGTAAAAATAAGATGAGCATCCGTGGACCGGAAGGCCGGGTTCGTCGGTGAAAAATGCCTTTATCCGCGATATCCTGTCCGCGCCGAGACGGCGCAGGTATTCTCCGTGAGTTACATCAATGTAGCATTTTACCACGTCCTCGCGCATCAGATCGACATAGGGTACCCTGTTTTCGGTAAGAAACGCGATAGGACGGGTAAAGAAAGCGCAGACGCGCCATTCCCTGTTTTCAAGCTTCCAGCTTACTTTTCCGTCGATGAGATCGAGCTTTACCGCTTTATCCGTAATGAGAGAGCCGTCGCCGGCAATGGGATACGCGGCGGCATAACGGAAGTTAACGTCCTTTTCGTCCGGCACGAGCTCACCGCAGCCGGCAGAGATCAATGATTTGCAGGTCAGACCCTTGACCTGAGCGTCAGGCATTTTATTAAGCACATGATGTCCTGCCGCGCCGCTCGGATATGCCCGTTCATCATATATCCAGACTTTCATGCCGCGCTCAAAACAGGCGTCTGTAAAATATTTCAGCGCATCCCACGAAGCTTCGGTTTCGGGTGTTCCGCCGCCGAGATAAGCGTCAAGCGAGCGATTTCTACGTTCTTCATCGCCTTCACCTTCAATATTCGGAACCGAGGCGTCCATATTGACCACGAATCCGCCGAGTCCGTTGCGCTGTGCGGCGTCGAGATACTTTTCGGTTTCTTCTTTTGAACGAGGATAGTAGCTGTGAATTATCTGCACCGGACGGTGCTCGTTGGACGGACTGCGAAGCAGCTCCCTGATTTTTTCAATATCTGCCATAACAATATATCCCTTTACAGAACAGAATGGTCATATCGCATCATGCGGCTCAGATATCGAACCTTACGGTCACGATTTCCTTGGGAAGAGCGGAAAGCTCAAAGCTGTTGCCGCCGATGATATCAAGCTCCTTTATGCTGCGCTCATTGAGTCCCGCATAGTAAGCCCTGCCGATACCGAATGGGAAAGTAATCCTGAAATCCACATTGTCGGATATCGAATTGAACACACGGAGAATATACGACTTTCCATCCTCTGATTTTTTGACGGCTGAAATTATCATTGCATCGGGTACGGAGCTTTCAAGACGGATAAACTGCATATTGTCCGGAAGCTTCGCATCGGGATTCTCAATGGGACGGTAGAACAGGTCAGGCATTCCGGGACCCTGAACGAAGGGCCTTCCTCCTATGAACTTGTTGGGATTGACCGCACGGAATACCGCTGCCGCCGGAGCGAGGAAACGCTGGCTTCTTGCGGCGATCTTCGCGGATATTCTGCTGCCGGAATATGGAACGACCGCGAGACGCATATCGTAGCTTCCGATACAGAAAGCCTCCGGAGAGAACCAGCCTTCGGTGACGCCTCCGAGATTTTCATATCTTTCGGTGATCGTTCCGACAGAGCGGAGAATTGTCAGCGCAAGGGTATTGCGCTCATCGGTCATCTGTTCGTATTCGTAAATGCCCTCGTTGAGCAGAGCGATACCGTTTACACCGTCTTCAACGCCGACATAATCGGTGTTGGGGTGGCAGGCGTCGTCGCTGAATCTGCTGACCTTATCTCTGATAATGCAGTCAAAGGGCTGACCGGCATAGTTGCAGTCGGACTTTATATCAGTGGGAACGAGAATTCTCGTGCGGTGATATGTAAAGCCGTTGTTTACGGTGAGATTGATCTTGAGCTCGTCTGAATTTCTGTCGAGACGAAGAGCATAGCGTACTTCAAGCCTGCCGCTGCCCTCTTCGCGGTTTATGTCAAAAGCGACGGAATAGATTATTTCGTTGTAAAGTCCGAAGTTGCGGTCGCTGATG
>JAZQNC010000092.1:0-3595 GCA_045627165.1 Eubacteriales bacterium | reverse complement strand
GGCGCGGTTCTCCGCGGCTGATAATACATTAACGCAGCAATAACGGAACAGACCGTCTGCATAAACAGGCGGTCTGTATTTATTATTCGGTTTCAGGCATTGTATGCCTGATTATTCAGCGGTAGCTGCACTCGTGAAGTCCGATAACAGCGTCTGCGCCCGGCTTTACAGCGTCGTAATCAGCCTTGAATACGTCATAACCGAAGAGCTTTTCTCTGTTCCACGTGTTCTGTGAAACCGCTGCAAGGCGTTCAGCCAGCTTTATGCGCTCTTCGTCAATATTTTCAAGGTCCGCGGGAAGTCTGTCGCCCCACGCGAGGAGCTGACCGCCTATCATCTTGTCGTAGGGCTCGATCTTAAGTCCTGTCTTGATGTAGGGAGAGCCGCCGTGAACCGGCTTGAAAGTGAATATATCCCAGTCATAGCAGTCGCTCTGAGGCCAACAGACAACAGGATGCACAACGTACATGGGGTTCCAGGAAGCGTTTATCAGAGTGTATCCGTAATCCGCAAGCTCGGGAGTTGTCTGATAATAGTTCTCCCAGCTGAACACTATTACGTCCTTCGATACGAGATAGTTGCAGTCCTTTGCGAAGCCTTCCCACACCATGGGAGTGCGTCCGTTTTTGATTATGATATCGGCAAGCTTCTGTACGAAAGCCGCCAGCATTCTTTCCTGATTGCGTCCGTCATCCTCGCCGCCGTCCTTGAAGATGCCGAGCTTGCGGGCGTATGCCTTGTATTCCTCAACCTCGAGCCATTTGCCGATAGCCGCCTCGTCGCCGCCGATATGTATATTTTTTGAATTCGGGAACATATCGCAAAGCTCGGTGAGCAGTACGTCGAATGCGGCGAATACGCCCTCGGAGAAGCCTATAATTCCGTTATCGCCGAAAATAAGCGGATAATTCTGTGCAAAGGGATCGGAATGACCGGGAACATCGATTTCGGGCATGAGCTGAATCCCGCGGGCTGCCGCGTATTCGTTGAGATAAGCGATCTCCTCAAAGGAATAGTGGCGGTTTACACTTGAAAGGCGAGGAAACGCCTTTGAGGGAAGCGTATAGCTCTGCGAATCGGTGAAGTGCAGATGCAGAGTAGACATACGGTAATAGGCGCAGAGATCGACATAGCTGAGAAGATAGCTGAAGGGATGCCATGTTCTCGCAAGGTCAACCATCATGCCGCGGTATGAGCAGTCTGGCTTGTCCTCGATATTGCAGCTCGGAACATATCCGCCGTTTTCGAGAGCGAGCTGAAGCACAGCCGCAAAGCCATTGCATATTCCCTTTTCGTCCGAAGCGTTTACCGTGACCGAGCAGTGATCCGCCTTGACGCGGTATTCTCCGGCTTCGAGCTTCGGGTCCCACGCCGCGAATATATTTCCCTCTCCGTAACATTTGCCGAGAGTGCGGGACAGAGTTGTGCGGAACGCCTCGACATGCTTTGTCCAGCCGGTATTCTTTGTGCTGACGCCGGTTATAAGGGTCCTGCCCGGACGTGTGATATACTTTTTCGGTGTCGGTATTATTGATGTGTACATTTTCTTTTCCTCCGCGGGTATATTTTATGTTGTTATTCTCGTTTTTCGGTCAGGGAAATCATGCCCCTCCGAAAGAATATTATACCATAAATTCCGCCTTTGTCAAGAAAATTAAAACTCACGGCTTGAAATAAGCGGTTTAATGTGTTATTATAATGTCAAGAAGAAAAAACGAAACGGATTTTTTTGCAATGAACGAAACATTACAGGGTACGATAATGTCCTGCAACGGAGGACTGTATACCGTTGACTGCGGCGGCATGAACATTTCCTGCCGGGCCAGAGGAGTCTTCCGTCACGACTCCGAAAAGCCCACTGTGGGCGACAATGTAACGGTCCTGACCGAAAAAGAGGGAGATTACGCCATTACCGAAATCTGTGAGAGGAAAAATTCTCTTATACGTCCTCCGCTGTGCAATCTTGATATTCTTTTCGTGTGCGCCGCCTCGGCACGTCCGGAGCCTTCCACTCTCATTATCGACAAAATGGTTACTATTGCCGAGCACAACGGCATAACTCCCGTTATCGTCATCACAAAAGCCGACCTTGACCCTGACCGCGCAGGAGAGCTGAAAGACATTTACCGAAAATGCGGTTTTGACGTGTTCGCAATATCATCAAAAACGTCGGAAGGTATAGATATGCTCCGCGCTTATGTCGAAAGGGTCTGCCCGTCAAAAATCTCGGCGGTTGCCGGAGTTTCGGGAGTCGGCAAGTCCACTCTTCTCAACGCGCTTTTTCCTTCTCTTTCACAGCGCACCGGAGATATTTCGCAGAAAATCAGCCGCGGCAGAAACACCACACGCCTCACCGAGCTTTTCAGACTTTCATCCCTATGCGACGCGCAGAGCGGGTATTTTGCCGATACTCCCGGTTTCAGCATGATAGATTTCGTCCGCTTCAATTTCTACACCAAAGAGGATCTGCCCTTTGTATTCCGCGAATTCGCGCCCTATCTGACCGAATGCAGATACACCAAATGCACTCATCTCAAAGAGGAAGGCTGTGCCATAATAGAAGCGGTGAAAAACGGCGATATTCCTGCCAGCCGCCATGAAAGCTACAGGGCGCTTTACGAGGACCTGAAAAACAAGCACGAATGGGACAGCTGAGTTTTGTCATGAAGTCACATATAGTTTACAATTAAAATTGGAGAAAAGCTATTGCATTTATATATATTTTGTGATATAATATTCGAGCGTTGAGGAGTTATCCTTAACGGGCCAATAGCTCAGTTGGTTAGAGCTACCGGCTCATAACCGGTCGGTCCGGGGTTCGAGTCCCTGTTGGCCCACCAAATAAGACAGCAGATATTGATAGAAATATCTGCTGTTCTTTTTTTACCCAAATCCCTTATTTCAAGGAGTTTTCAGCCATTCAAGGTATAAAGTAACCCGCCCCGTAAAAATTTCCTTTCGGTGGATTTTCTAATGTCGCTAATTATCTTACGGGGCGCCGCCATATACCGGCTGCTTTTTCTTTCCGGCGTAAAAAAGGCAGGACGCCGATTACGGTATCCTGCCGATTTTTATGCGGTTTTATTCAGGCACTTACAGAATTAAAGCTCTGCAAAATACTTGATCGTGCGAACCATCTGAGATGTGTAGGAGTTCTCGTTGTCGTACCAGGAAACAACCTGTACCTGATATGTATCGTCGTCGATCTTGGATACCATTGTCTGTGTAGCGTCAAAGAGAGAGCCGTAACGCATACCGACAACGTCGGAAGAAACGATCTGCTCTTCGTTGTAGCCGTAGGAAGCGGAAGCAGCAGCCTTCATAGCAGCGTTGATGCCTTCCTTGGTTACGTCTGTGCCCTTAACAACAGCTACGAGGATCGTGGTAGAACCTGTGGTTACGGGAACACGCTGTGCGGACCCGATAAGCTTGCCGTTGAGCTCGGGGATAACAAGTCCGATAGCCTTGGCAGCGCCGGTGCTGTTGGGAACGATGTTCTGAGCGCCGGCACGGGCACGACGCAGGTCGCCCTTGCGGAGCGGGCCGTCCAGGATCATCTGGTCGCCGGGGGAGGCGCGAAGGGTGGGCAGGGTGC
>JAZQNC010000091.1:0-11994 GCA_045627165.1 Eubacteriales bacterium | reverse complement strand
GTATCTGGCCGTTAAGGAGCAGTACAAAGACTCGATACTGTTTTACCGTCTCGGGGATTTCTACGAGATGTTCTTTGACGACGCCAGGCTCGTTTCACGCGAGCTTGAGCTGGTTCTCACCGGCCGCGACTGCGGCGAGAGTGAACGCGCTCCCATGTGCGGAGTTCCGTATCATTCGGCGGATTCCTATATCGCGCGTCTGGTTGCAAAGGGATACAAGGTGGTGATCTGCGAACAGATGGAAGACCCCGCTCTGGCGAAAGGACTTGTCAAACGGGATGTAATCCGTATAGTTACACCGGGTACCGTAATAGACAACACATATCTCGACGAAACAAAAAACAATTACCTCTGTTCGCTTTATGTCGATACCGAAAGCGGCGAAAGCGGAAAGATAAGCTTCGGACTCGCGTTTGCCGACGCATCGACGGGCGACATAGCGGCAACAACCTCATCGGGAAACAACTCATTGCAGAAGGTGCTTTGCGAGCTGGGGACATACTGCCCCCGCGAGCTTCTGACCAATATTTCCTGCGGAGTTCTGCCCGCTGTTGACGGCTTCGTTCATGACAGGCTGAACGGCATCATCGGTTACGGCAGAGTAGACAGCTTCGATTTTGACCGTGCCGGAAGACTTATTCAGAAATGTCTCGGCACGATACCCGAATGCCGTCTCGAAAAAAGCGAATGCGCGCTGAGAGCCGTGGGAGCTCTGCTTGAGTATATCGCCGAGACTCAGAAGGCGGAATACGCCTCAAACATAAAGACATTGAAGTTTTACGGCGAAGGTCAGTATCTTGAGATGGATCTGAACACCCGCCGCAACCTTGAGCTCTGCGAGACCATGCGCACCAAGGAAAAGAAAGGTTCTCTGCTCTGGGTGCTTGACAAGACCAGGACCTCTCCGGGCGCAAGACTTCTGCGAAAATGGGTGGAACAGCCTCTGCTTGATATCAAGGCGATATCAAGACGTCAGAGTGCCGTGGCCGAGTTTTTCGATTCCTTCATGCTCCGGCAGGAGCTTTCCGAACAGCTCAAGGGAGTTCTTGACCTTGAACGGCTTCTGACAAAGATTCTCTACGGTACGGCGGGCGCGCGTGACCTCAAGGGCGTTCAGAACACCCTGTCATTCTTTCCCGAAATCAAAAGGCTTATCGCCGACTGTACCTGCGATGAGATAAAAGCTATTTACAGCGGGATAGACCTGCTTGAGGATATAGCTTCGCTGATTTCAAACGCCATAGTCGATGACCCGCCCTTCATCACCCGCGAGGGCGGAATGATACGCGACGGCTACAATGCCGAGCTTGACCGTCTGCGGGATATCGTAAAGAACGGCAAGGATTACATAGCCAAAACCGAAGCCGATGAAAGGGAAAAGACCGGGATAAAGGGTCTGAAAATCGGTTATAACCGTGTGTTCGGCTATTATATTGAGGTATCGAAGGCATACGCAGCGCTTGTACCCGACGGTTATATCAGAAAGCAGACGCTGACAACAGGAGAACGTTATATCACTCAGGAGCTGAAGGATATGGAGGCCACTATTCTCGGCGCCGCCGACAGGATCAACGCTCTCGAATACGAGATTTTCTGTTCTGTACGTGAAGCGGTATGCGGGGCTTCCGCGCGTATTCAGGCAAGCGCCGACGCCATCGCCGAGCTGGACGTATACGTTTCTCTGGCCGAGGCCGCGGTACGCAACAATTACGTCCGTCCCGATATGGAATACGGCGATACGATAAAAATCAAAAACGGCCGTCATCCCGTGGTGGAGAAATTCACGGAAGAGAGCTATTTCGTTCCCAACGATACCGTTCTCGATACCAATCACAACCGGCTCATGCTGATAACCGGCCCAAATATGGCGGGTAAATCCACATATATGCGTCAGGTCGCGCTTATCTGCGTCATGGCGCAGATAGGTTCATTTGTTCCTGCCTCGGAAGCCGAGCTGTGCATCGTTGACAGACTCTTTACCCGTGTGGGCGCGTCAGACGATCTGGCGTCCGGACAGTCAACATTCATGCTTGAAATGACCGAGGTCGCGTACATTCTTAAAAACGCCACGCCTCACAGCCTTATCATCTATGACGAGATAGGACGGGGTACGAGCACATTCGACGGCATGAGCATAGCCCGCGCCGTTGCCGAATATACTCTTTCCAAAAAAATCCACGCCAAGACTCTGTTCGCCACACATTACCATGAGCTTACCGAGCTTGAAGGCGAATACGAGGGAGTGGTGAATTACAATGTCGCCGCCAAGAAAAAGGGCGACGACCTTATGTTCCTGCGTAAAATAATAAAAGGCGCGGCAGACGACAGCTACGGAATCGAAGTGGCAAAGCTTGCGGGAGTACCGAACGAAGTCACAAAACGCGCAAAGGAAATACTCCGTGAGCTTGAAAGAAAAAGCGAGGCGGTCATGGCCGCCGAAAGAAGCGAAGATACCGAGGAAGAAGAAAACATCACCTTCGAGGATCTGCGCGAAAGCAGTGTACTCGACAAGCTCCGCAAAACCGATCCGGAGCTGCTGAATCCCCGCGAAGCCCTCGACCTTGTTTACGAACTGAAAAAAATGCTGGAGTAGTAGCTGTATTATGGATATCGGGATAATAGGCGGCGCAGACGGTCCGACATCCGTACTTGTGAGTAAAAGCACGGGTATTCTGTCGGTAATAATATCGGGTATCGTTTTGCTTGCGGTTATTGCCGCGGTATCAGTCATCATCATTCTGATAAGAAAGCACAGAAAATGAGTTCAATTAACGTCCTTGATATTTCGGTAGCCAATCTTATAGCGGCAGGCGAGGTGGTAGACCGACCTGCCTCCGCCGTAAAGGAAATGCTTGAAAACGCTCTTGACGCCGGAGGAAAACATATTACCGTTGAGATAAAAGCCGGAGGTACACGGCTTATCCGTGTAAGCGACGACGGCTGCGGCATGTCCCGCGAGGACGTGGAGCTCTGTACTCTGCGTCACGCGACGAGCAAAATACGCACCGCTTCCGACCTTGACGGGATAGTTACCCTCGGTTTCCGCGGCGAGGCTCTCGCGGCTATCGCTGCCGTCAGCCGTCTGCGCATAATGACAAAACGCGCGGAAGACAGTACGGGTACGCTCCTTGTGTCCGACTGCGGAGAAATAACCGAAATATGCGAGACCGGATGTCACGACGGAACCACGATAATTGTCGAGGAGCTGTTCGCCAATATTCCCGCAAGGCGTAAATTTCTCAAACGGGATATTACCGAGGCCATGGCAGTTTCCGCTTCGGTCGAAAAGATCGCGCTTTCGCGTCCCGACATCGCTTTCCGTTTTATCAGCGACGGAAGCGTAAAAATAGATACCGCCGGTGACGGAAAGCTTGAGAATACCATATATTCCGTACTCGGACGCGAATTCGCACGCAGTATGCTTGCCGTTGACGGCGAGACCGAAGGGATACGTGTTAGCGGCTTTATCAGCTCACCCGACAATGTGCGCGGAAACCGCAATTATCAGAACTTTTTCATAAACGGAAGATATATCAAATCCAACGCCATAACCGGCGGTCTCGAAGACGCCTACAATTCGTATATTCCTTCGGAACGCTTTCCCAGCTGCGTCCTTAATCTCAGCATTCATCCCGCTTATGTGGATGTAAACGTTCACCCCGCCAAGTTAGAGGTGAAATTCTCGAACGACAAATATGTATACAATTCGGTATACTGCGCCGTAAGAAACACACTGACGCAAAGCGTCCGCCGTCCCGAGCTTGAGCTCAACCGCAATCTCATGACAGGAAGAGACGTGAGGATCGTCAATGCCTTCACTTCGATATCCGACAACGTGACCGAAGAAACCGAAAAGCGCGAAAAACAGCCCAATCTGTTTGACGCCGCAGAAGGCGACGAGAGGACCGCACAGATTTTCAGCGCCGAAATTCCCGCAGCAGAAAACACGGAAAAACCGGAAGTAAAAATATCCGAAGCCGCGGACACCGGTATCAGACCGTCAGGCAACGGTACAGCACCGCCGAATAAAGCAGATGTATGTCATCCGGGTGATACCGTTATTCCTGAAAGGGCCGAATACGACGCGGCGGCGTCTGTTCTGCCGCCGATAACGTCAACGACAGCTGACGCGGATGCGGCGGATATGTCCGCAATGATCGGTATTCCGGATCCTGATGAGTCGGATTATGTTCAGCCTGAATGCGGCCCAGGTATTATCCCAAAAAGCGAAAGCATCAGCACCGCCGAAAGAACAACTGCGCCGTCAATCCCGTATTACAGGATAATCGGCTGCGCTTTTCACTCATACATTATCGTTGAGCTTGAAGACAGGATAATGCTCATTGATAAACACGCGGCTCATGAAAGAATCCTCTTTGAGGAGATGAAGCGCAACATGAACCGCAGCGAACAGAGCTCACAGATCATTCTGATACCGCTCAAGCTGGCCATGACCGGACAGGAGATCGACGCGCTTGAGTGTCACCGTGAAGAAATCGGAGAGCTCGGTTTCGGATTCACCTCCGAAAACAACGCCGTATGCATAACCGAAATACCATCACAGCTCGACACAGGCGAAGCGGCGGCGATGATACAGGAGCTTGCCGGGGGACTGTGCGACGGAACTCTGAACATCGAAGTGGAAAAGAAGCTCGTATTCGAGAAGGCTCTCTATCAGGCTTCCTGCAAGGCCGCAATGAAGGCGGGCAGGGTCGATTCGGACGAGAACATGGAATGGGTGGTACAGAGAGTTCTGACAGACCCTCTGGTGCGTTTCTGTCCTCACGGAAGACCTGTCGCGTATGACCTTTCACTGCACGATATAGAACACCGCTTCAAAAGAAACTGATATCTCGGATACTGACGATAATAATAAACTGATATATATAGGTGATTGTTATGTCCTTTGAAGTATTGAAAACAGAAGGCTTCGCACGGCGCGGAGTTATGGAAACGGTACACGGAACCATACAGACTCCGGTATTCATGAACGTCGGCACAAGCGCCGCAATCAAGGGCGGAGTTTCCACAATGGATCTTCAGGAGCTCGGAACGCAGGTGGAACTTTCAAACACATATCATCTGCACATCCGTCCCGGCGACGATCTGATATACCGTCTCGGCGGACTCCATAAATTTATGAACTGGGATAAGCCGATACTTACGGACAGCGGCGGATTTCAGGTATTTTCGCTTGCCAATCTCCGCCGTATAAAAGAGGAGGGCGTGTACTTCTCTTCTCATCTTGACGGAGCGAAGATATTCATGGGTCCCGAAGAGAGTATGCAGATTCAGTCTCATCTCGCTTCCACCATCGCCATGGCTTTCGACGAATGCATCGAGAATCCCGCGGAATACAACTACACGAAGCAGTCAATTGCCCGCACCACACGCTGGCTCAAACGCTGCAAAGCCGAGCATGACCGCCTCAATTCACTTGAAAGCACCATAAACCGCAATCAGCTGCTCTTCGGAATAAATCAGGGAAGCACATACAGGGATCTGCGCATCGAGCATATGAAGGATATCGCCGAGCTTGATCTCGACGGCTACGCGATAGGCGGTCTTGCCGTAGGTGAAGAAGCTGAGCTGATGTATGAGACGATAGCCAATGTTGAGCCCTACATGCCAAAGGGCAAGCCCCGTTATCTCATGGGAGTAGGCACTCCGCTCAATATTCTTGAAGCGGTGAATCTCGGAGTCGATTTCTTCGACTGCGTGCTCCCCAGCCGCAACGGCCGTCACGGCAACACCTTCACATGGAAGGGAAAGATAAATCTGCTCAACGAGAAATTCATCTATGACGAACAGCCCCTCGACCCCGACTGCGGATGTCCCTGCTGCCGCCATTACACACGCGCGTATCTGCGTCACCTTTTCAAGGCTCGCGAACAGCTCGGCGGACGGCTCTGCGTTCTTCACAATCTGTGGTTCTACAATGAATTCACGAAGGAAATCAGAGCGGCTCTCGACCGCGGTGAGTTCACTCAGTTCTACAACAGATACAGAGATATAATCGACACACATATATAAATAAAAAACAAGACCAATCAGGAGGATATCCGAATGTACGACAGAATCGGCACTTTTGTTAACTGCGGCGACGGCACACGGATTGATGCGAGTTTTTCTGAGCTGCGTAAGCTGGAACTGAAAAACTGTCAGCTCAGCACCGGTATGAGTTCGTATAATGAAAAAACTCTTGAGCTTGTAAAGGCCGCCCGCGACAAATACGACATAAACATCACCGCGGTATGGGCAGGTTATACCGGAGCTCTCGAATGGAATTTCTACGGAGGGCCGAAGACGATAGGTATCGTTCCGAGCGACCTTCGTGCCGAACGTCTCAAACAGCTTTGCGCAGGCGCGGATTTCGCCTATGCGCTTGGCGTAACCGATGTTATCACTCACTGCGGATTCATTCCCGAAAACCCCAACGATCCCGATTTCATCGGAACGGTTGACGCTATCCGCGAGCTCTGCAATTACATAAAGCCGAGAGGACAGTATTTCCTGTTTGAAACAGGACAGGAGACTCCGGTCACGATCCTCCGTGTTATCGAAGAAGTCGGTACCGGAAATCTCGGAGTGAATCTCGACACCGCAAATCTTATACTTTACGGCAAGGCAAATCCTCTCGACGCTCTCGACGTTTTCGGCAAGTATGTGCGCAACACTCACTGCAAGGACGGCTTCTATCCCACCAACGGACACGAGCTGGGACGTGAGGTAGCTATCGGACAGGGCAAGGTTGACTTTCCGCGTATTGTCAGCCGTCTGATAAATGAATTCGGATATACCGGTCCCTTCGTCATCGAACGTGAGATTTCGGGCGAACAGCAGAAGCTGGACATCATCGCCGCAAGAGATTTTCTACAGACACTTATGTGATTCAGACAAAATAATAACGGAGACATATCAATCATCGACATGTCTCCGCTTTTGTTTTTATAAATCAGACCCCGATATATCCGCAGAGCACCTTGAGAGTGTTCCATACCCCGTCAATGTGACTGCGCTCATATCCGTGGCTTGCATATACTCCCGCTCCGATAAGTCCGTGGCGAATGTCATATCCGGCTTTAAGCGTTGTGTCAACATCTGAGCTGTAGCTCGGATAAACATCTACAGCATAATCGGCTCCGGTACGCTTTGCCGCCTCGATGAGCCTGCTTACCACCTCGTAGCTGTATGGCGTGGCAGCGTCCTTGGCGCATATCGAAACCATGCGCTCGGTACAGCGCAGACCGTCGCCGACACATCCCATATCAATGCTGATCGCCTCTGTCGTTCCGGGGATTACCGAACCGGAACCGCCATGTCCCACTTCTTCATATACAGTGATATGAGCATATACCTTTCTCTTCGGAACAATGCCCCCGTCCCTGAGATATTTGCCGAAGGCCATGAGAATGCCCACCGACAGCTTATCGTCGAGGAAACGGCTCTTGATATATCCGTTTGCGGTAATTCTTGTACGAGGTTCAAGGCATACTATATCGCCGTTTTCTATACCCAGCGCCCTTGCCTGTTCCGCGCTGTTCACATCCTCGTCGAGAACCACCTGAACGGCGTCCCAGTTCCGTTCCGCCGAACGGTAGCCGGGGTTCACATGAACGGAAGGATTGTTGAACAGTATAGTTCCCTCATATACCCTGCCGTCGCGTGTGTATACTCTGACGTTTTCCGTCTCGGATGCCTGTACCGGAAGTCCGCCGAGAGGAGTGACGCGAAGTCTTCCGTTTCCTTTGACCTCGCAGACCATCGCGCCGAGCGTATCTATATGAGCCTGGAGCATGAGAGCATCATCTTCGTCTTCTCCGCCGAAATCGACGATGACTCCGCCCTTTTCGGTCAGATGAGCGTCAAAGCCGAGCTTTCTGAATTCATTTACCGTATAGTCGGCGGCTTTTGCGGTATAGCCTGTGGGACTGTCCACCGCTATTACATTCTTTGCCGCTTCCGCTGCGTATATCGCGTATTCTCTGTCCATGTTGAACCTCACATCAGTTATCTGTTTATTCATAGTACGAAAGAGCCTGCTCCATGCAGGTTATGAAATATCCGGGACGCTCATCGAGCCATTTATACATATTATCAACCGCTTTTTCCCACTTTTCGACGGTATAGCCGCCGTCTATGGTGCCGCTGAGCTGTTTGATATTGTCGGAAATCAGAGGACGGCACTGCTCAGCGTAGTCTTCCATAAGCGAACGGAGCAGCTTTATATTCTCATCGCTGACCAGACTGCGGCAGTAAGCCTCAAATTCGCTGCGGAAGTCTGAATTTTTCAGCAGAAAGCTTCCGAGTCCCTGAAGAAGCAGCGAATCCGGATAGTATCCCGTGGATCTGTCATAGCTGTACGAACCGTCACGGTAATTGCCGAACATTCTCGCAAAGGTATCGGTATCCGCCATGGTATATATTTCGGGAAGTACCTCACACTGATAGCGTCCGAAAGCAAAGTCCTCGTCGCGGGTCGTAAACCGCCATTTACCGTCGGTATAGGGCTGACCCTCCACACTCTCTCCATTATAGCGCCAGACACGCACGTTATTGTGAGGCCAGTCGGTGTTGCACACATAAAGATTCAGCGCCATATACTGCATGAAATTCCTTATATCTATGCCTGATTCGATCTCCCTGTATACATTATCGTAATCGGACGATGAGCAGTCACACGCCTTTTTCAGCAGAGAGGTAAGTGCTTCAAGCTCGCCATCCTCGCCGTTGTCCACCTCGTAGTAAAACCATACGTTGCAGAATCTGCATTCTCCGCCGTTTGAATGTTCGGAGCAGTGTCTTGAGGTATCAAGCTCGCTCTTTATCACCGTTATGTTGTCCTTTAGCTCTATACCGTAATAATCGGAAATGAAATCGTCGTTGATATCCTCTTTCAGATCGAGAACGCCGTAGTATTTTCCGTTGAGGATCACGGTTACGAGCCTTGACGCCTGAGACGTGACCGCTTCCGCCGTCTCTATGGCAAAATTGTTTACCACGCCGTCGCGGAGCATATTCATCTGCTGCGGGTCTGCCGCCGTTGACTGGAGCGAATCGTTGCCGCCGTCGCGCAGAACGAGACGGTCAAATTCTTCCATGATATTTCCATTGACGTCTTTGGCGTTGTCAAACAATCCGTATCTGAATTTTCCCTCTCCGTCATAGCGCATATCGTCGAAATAGGCGGTCTTACGCGCCACGAGCCTGAAGGATTTCTGCGGCAATACTCTGGATGAGCCGCCGAATATGCGAAGTCCCGCGTCCTGATTTATGACACGCTCTCCGTCGGCGGTGAAAATTTCAACATGAGAGGGACGCTCCCATTTCTTTCCGTGCTGTGTGGGATTCGCCCATATTCCCGTTTCGCTGTCATACAGATAATCGTCGTCACAGCTTATCGACACCACCATTGAAGATGAGTAACGCTCACCGTTCTTTATGTATGTGTTGGTGACGATATTTCCGAGAAGCTTTCCGTTATTTGAAAAGCAGGCGGCGCGTACCACAACGCTCTCCTTCGCGGCAAGGAGCTTGATCGGTTCGGTATACTTCGGAGATTTTGAAGTCGGCTCGTTTCCGTCATTTGTATACCTGATCACAGCATTGCCGGAAACGCCCTCCGGCAGACTCAGCTCAAGATTCACCGTCTCGCCGTAGCTTCCGCCATCGTGGGAGAATACCGGATTTACCGGCACGGCTTCCGCTGTTTTCCGAGCTTCATCCGTCTTTTCGGCAGCTTGATTCTCCGATTCACCGACATTTTCGGGTTTGACCGTTTCGGTTTCGGCTGCCGTAATTTCAGCCGCCGATTCCTTCGCCTGTTCTTTTCCGGTATCTGTGCGGGCGTTTTTTGTCGAACAGGAGGAAAGCAGGACCGCAGCGGTCAGCAGCGCGGCGAGTACCCCCGATTTATTCATCTTTACCGTCCTTATTGAGTCCCTTTATCTCGTCCACAAAGGAACCCACATCCTTGAATTCGCGGTAAACCGAAGCGAAACGCACGTATGAGACCTCATCGAGCTTTTTCAGCTTTTCCATAACAAGAAAGCCTATCTGTTCACTGGAATACTCAGGCTGAAGCATATTCTGAAGCTCGAATTCGATATCTGTTACCGCGCTTTCCATCTGATCGTCCGAGACCGGACGTTTGTAGCAGGCCTTCATGATACCCGCCTTGATTTTGTTGCGGTCGAATATTTCGCGGGAACCGTCCTTTTTTACCACGACCATCGGAACGGTATCGACTATCTCAAACGTGGTAAATCTTTTCTTGCATCTCTTGCATTCACGGCGGCGGCGAATACTGCCGTTATCCGTCGGACGCGAATCGACAACATTGGTATCTTCATACCCGCATATAGGACATTTCATATTTTTATTCTCCGATTATCCATAGAATGATGCTTATAAACGCTTTATGCAAACAACTATCCTAATTATATATGATAACACAAATATCATCCTTCGTCAATAGAAATTTTTGTCCTTTCAGAAATTTAATAATCGGCTTTTTTACGAATACGGCATATCGGCAGCGGAATACAGCCGCTGATTTTCATAAGTATATCAAATTTTGAAATTACGGCTTGAAAAGAATTTATATATATGGTATAATACAACCTAGTACTTAGTGTGAAATGAGAGCGTCTTTTATGGTCAGTATAAAAAAAGTCTTCGGTATAGCCAAAGGCGCGGATGTGGATATGACCGAGGGAAGCATTCCCCGCCATATCATAACATTTGCGATCCCTCTGCTTATCGGTAATATATTTCAGCAGCTTTACAACATGGTTGACACCTGGGTGGTAGGACGGTTTGTCGGAACCGAAGCCTTCTCGGCAGTCGGCTCTGTCGGTCCCATCATAAATATGCTCATAGGATTTTTCATGGGACTTGCCAGCGGCGCGGGAGTCGTTATATCCCAGTTCTACGGCGCAGATCAGGAGGACAAGGTCAAAAAGGCCGTCCATACTTCCATAGTGATGACTCTTATCATAGCCATTGTGTTTACCGCTGTCGGAGTACTCATCACGCCGCTCATGCTGAACCTTATGGATACGCCTGACGATGTGTTTCCAGAAGCGCGCACCTATCTGACTATATATTTTTCGGGAGTCGCCGGACTGATGTTTTACAATATCGGCTCCGGAATACTGCGTGCAGTCGGAGATTCCATGCGTCCGTTCTATTATCTTGCCGTATCGGCGCTGCTCAATACGGTGCTCGACCTGCTTTTCGTTATCAAATTCAATATGGGCGTAGCGGGCGTTGCCTATGCGACGATACTGGCACAGGGCATATCGGCGGTACTTGTAATGATCTCGCTGGCAAAATCGGATTCATGTATTCGCATAACGCTGCGTGAAATGAAGCTCAACTGGGAAATGCTGGCCAAAATCGTTAAAGTCGGTATTCCCGCTTCGATTCAAATGGCGATAACAGCATTTTCAAACGTTTTCGTTCAGGGTTATATCAACTATTTCGGAAGCACCTGTATGGGAGGATGGACCGCCTATTCAAAAATCGACGCGATCATGTTTCTGCCCATGCAGTCAATAGCTCTGGCTTCGACGACATTTGTCGGTCAGAACCTTGGCGGCAACAAACCCGAGCGCGCAAGAAAAGGCGCGGACCTTTCACTGCTTATGGCATTCGGTTCAACAGCGGTTATCATGCTGCCCGTTCTGATATTCGCTCCGCAGCTCGTCGCGTTCTTCAATGACGATGCGGGAGTAATAGAGATGGGCACCATCATGCTCCACTGGATAACTCCATTCTACCTGCTCTGCACGGTCAATCAGGTTTATTCGGGCGCGCTGAGAGGCGCGGGAAACACGACAGCTCCTGTCGTCATAATGCTCTGCTCATTCGTAGCATTCCGCCAGATATATCTGTACATAATGGCGAACTTCATCTCAAACGAGGTAATACCGATAATCATGGGATACCCGGCAGGCTGGCTCGTCTGCAGTTTATCCACATTCATTTATT
>JAZQNC010000090.1:0-2415 GCA_045627165.1 Eubacteriales bacterium | reverse complement strand
GTATACTGCCCCGACTGGGGGAACACCGCCTCTCCGATCACCATCGCGTTCCGCAAGCGTCTGAGAGAGCATTTCGGCAACACCCGTCTCTTCGGCGGTCACGGCGACGGCACCTTCGCTATTCCCGACGGTAAGGCTATGTATGATTTTGCCTACCGTATCGCCGACGACCCGGAAAGCGTAAAGGCAGAAGCTCTCGCCTCCGCGCAGGCCGCTATAGAGAGAAATCACCGTCAGCGTCAGGCAGGGATGGACGTTGCCATGCTATGTTCAGACTACTGCTACAACAGCGGCCCCTTCCTTTCCCCCGCAATGTTTGACGAATTCATCACTCCCTATCTTGCGATGATATGCAGAGCGGCGAGAGAGGACGGGATGTACGTTATCAAGCATACCGACGGCAACATCATGCCGATAATCGAGTCCATGGTGCAGGCGGGCCCCCACGCCCTCCATTCACTCGACCCCATGGCGGGAGTGGACATCAGAGAGGTCAAGCGTCTGTACGGCGGGCGCGTCGCGCTCTGCGGAAATGTACACTGCGCCGCTCTGCAGACCGGCACCGACGATGAGGTGAGAGCCAGCGCGGAATACTGTCTGCGTTACGGCGGCGAGAACGGCGGATATATTTTCGCCACCAGCAACGTACCCTTCAAGGGTATGCCCCCGGAGCGTTACAGGATGATTCTCGACATCTGGAAGGAAAAGCGCAGATACTGACACGTCGGATATTCATTCACGAATTTATAAAATCAAATCAAGCAAAGGATGGTAACAAATCATGGATTACAGGCTTTGGGAAAACGGCGCTCCCTATTACGATGAGAAAATAGGTCAGAGCGAACCTACGCTCACCCCCTATCTGTGCGAAAACGCGGAGGGCAGGAGAGGCTGTGTTATCGTATTCCCCGGCGGAGGCTACGGCGGACGCGCCGCTCATGAAGGCGAACCGATATCGAAAATGATAAACGAAGCGGGGATTCATTCCTTCGTACTCAACTACCGCGTAGCTCCCTACCGTCATCCGGTCGAGCTGGGAGACGCGCTCCGCGCCGTGCGTTTTGTCCGCTATAACGCCGACAGATTCGGTATAGACCCGAACAAAATAGGCGTTCTCGGCTTCTCCGCGGGCGGACATCTGGCTGTGACCGCTTCGGAGCTTTTCGACTATGGCATGGAGGACGGAGACGAGATAGACAGAGTTTCCTCCAGACCCGACGCCGGAATTTTCTGCTATCCCGTGGTTTCCTTCAAAAAGTACCGCCACTGCGGAACGAGAACCAACCTTCTCGCGGAAAAGGAATCCGACGAGGAGCTTCAGACGATGCTTTCGGGTGAGCTTTCTGTTCCCGACGATATGCCTCCCGTATTCATCTGGCACACCATGGAGGATCAGGCGGTACACGTCCGCAACAGCCTCGATCTCTGCTCCGCTCTCAAGGAAAAGAATATCCCCTGCGAAATGCATATATTCCCCTACGGCGTTCACGGTCTCGGACTTGCGCCTCAGAATCCCAACGTGGCTCAGTGGGCGGGTCTGCTTCAGAAGTGGCTGCTTATGTACGGCTTCTGATCCTTTCCCGTTCCGATCTTAACCGACGGTTTTTACCGCAACAAAAAAAATACAGAGGTACATTATGAACAGCAAAAAGCTTATGACGCGACTTCTTACGGTTATTCTTACCTGCTCCATGCTGCTCGTGGCCTGCGCGGAAAGCAAGGAAAATCCGGAAAACACTCCCGCAAACACTCCTGACAGCATTTCTTCCGATGAAGTCACCGAAGCCGAAACCGAGCTTCGTCCCGACCTTCCCGCAAACAAATATGACGGCAGCGATTTCACTATTCTTTGCTGCAGCAACTGGACATGGTGGTTCGGAACCGACGACTTTTTCGCCGAGGAAGAAAACGGAGAGCCGGTCAACGACGCGGTGTTCAGACGCAATATGATCATCGACGAGCGATATGACGTCAAGATCACCGAAATCGACAACATGGGCGTCGCAAAGGGCGGCACAAACGTGGGCGGAAAATATATCCGCACTGCGGTTACCGCCGACGATCCGGCATACGACGCATCGCTGATGACAGCATACGACGTATCGAAGCTGGCTTACGAGAACTATATAATCGACCTCAACTCGCTCAATTACCTCGATCTTACGAACCCCTGGTGGGATCAGAAGGCCAATTCCGACCTTACTATACGAGGCAAGATGTTCTATTCCACCGGCGATATCTCCACTCTTGACGACGCCTGCACCTTCTGCATTCTTTTCAACAAGAAGCTGGCGGATGATTTTGGCATGGAAAACTGCTATGAGCTGGTAAACAACGGAGCCTGGACGATTGACAAGATGGTCGAAATGGCTTCCTCCATTTCCGACGACCTCAACGGCGACGGAAAATTCGATG
>JAZQNC010000089.1:0-5705 GCA_045627165.1 Eubacteriales bacterium | reverse complement strand
GTATCCTACTAGCGAGAGAATGATGATCACCGATGACAGGATTATTATTGAGACCAGAAAACCGGACAGCTCCTGCTTGACGTTGTTCATGTCAATAATGTACTGTACCTCAGCGATCGCCTGTCCGTTTTCGTCGTAAATAGCGGAAACAGCGCTGTAATTGTAACCGTATTCGTTATCGGTGAGAATGGGAGCGTCAAGCCCCTTGTTGTTTTTGAAGGCGTTCCACACGTCGTAATACACCTGCAGCTCTTCTTCGGAAGCAGCAGCGTCGGTATACGGAATGTCGCTTCCGTAGGGGAGAGCGTTTGCGGGATCGTCGCCCATTTCCTCAACATAACCGTCAATATAGAAGGTAACGCTGTCCTCGTCGGGACGTGTGACCGAAAGGAACGTGACCTCTTCGTCCTTTTTCACCTGATTGATAAACGCCAGAAGGCGGGTGTATGCCTCGGTTTCGTTTCCGTTTTCGCCCATTATAACGCGCAGGTCGTCGAGATTTATAAGGTCGGCAACCGTGCGGCTGCCGTTTACGACCTGTTTTGCATAGCGTTCCTCAAGTGAACCCTTGGTGTTGTAATACGAGGAGATCGTGAATACTACCGTCAGGATTATTCCGAGTACCGCAAGGGATAAAAGAAATTTTCCTATCAGCTTATTTTTCATTACGGATTTCCTTCCTGTGTTATGTAAAATAAACCTGCGTCGCACATACATCTTCCATGGCAGACCGGACAATAAAGAGTCTCAACGTCGGACCAGGGATGTTCTATGATACCGCCGAATCTGAAATCAAAAGACTTTATGATCCTGTACATGGGATAAGTATCGCCGATTTTCCAGAATGCCCCGACAAGGAGGTCGCATCCGAGCATATTGAAAATATTGATGAAGTGGTGAGTGAGAGACGTGGCGAGGTGACGGCGTCGGTAATCCGGCATCATTCCCATTGAACGGAAGCGCATGACCGTCGGATTGCTCTTGCCGGCAAGAGAGGTCAGTTTATCGGTCCCGATTTTTATCTCTTTCGCTATCTCTTCCGCGTCGGAAACGGTGAAGCAAAGGTATCCGGCTTCAACGCCGCCTGTGTCACGTAGAATATAGACGTAGTGAAGCGGTTTTTCAAGCATATCGACCAGATCCTGACGTGTATACAGACCGTCTCCTACACATTCATCGAACATTTTCACGGCAGAATCAAGATCGTCATATTCGAGAGGACTGAGAGTATAACCGTCGGCAATTACCTGTTTATCCGAAAATACAAGCTCCACTCCCGCATCCGCTACAAACATGCGTATTACCATTTTCACGCCGCATCTTCCGTCAAACAGCTCTTTAAGCCTGTCGGCGTTATTGTCAAGCCATCCGAGCGTATCTTTCGACCAGGCGGCGTATCGGCTGTCTTCGGCGAGCATACGCGCGTCGTCGCCGAGAAAAGAGAAATACATATCGTGAATATTTGTACTCTTTTCGCTGTCGGATGCTTCGGCGGATATAACGGCGGGTATATCGGCAATGTTTTTATATCCCGCCCTGAAAAGATACTGCGAGACGCGGTGGCAGGTGAAACGGTTGCCGGCAAGCGGGTCGCCCGCCAGGTGCTCCATGAAATCTCTGACCACTCCGGAGCTGTCGTTATCGGCGGCGGCTTCACCGTCGTCCGGCTCGATTATTACGATCTTACCCTGTTCGGAGAGGAACATCCTGAGTTTTTTCAGAAGATTCAGCGGATCGCGCAGATGAAGCAGCACCAGCGATATGTGTATAACATCGTAATATCTGATACCGACCGAATGGGTGATATCGGTGAGCCTTGAGAGAAAATCGCCGCTTTCAACGTCGCAGGCGAAAAACGAAAAAACATCATTTCCGAAGCTACGGTTAGCGTCCTGTACCAGATGTTCCGATTTTTCGAGACCGACAACCTTTGATGGAGAAAAACGCGCGAAACGCTCATAGGTTTCCATGCCGTTATTGCAGCCGATATCGAGAATACGCGGACAGGTACAGTGTGAAAAAATATCCTCGAAAACCGGCATCTGAGGACTGCGCAGCAGTCTGTTCTGCAGAGAAAGCCGGTTCAGCTCCTTGTTGTTCTCGAATATATTATCGCTGTTGTATATTTCTTCAGTTGCCATATAAACCTCAGATAACGAAATACAGATAATTAAAAACAAGCTTGCGCTGATAACTGTAATATTTGGTTTTCAGCTTTATCATATTGATTACGGCATTGTCGATTTCATCTCCGTCAGATTCGAACGGATTGTATGAATTGACATTATCGCGGACACGAACTGCGTATTCGTTTCCGTTTTCGAGTATTTTGATTGCCACATATTTATTCTTCCTGTCGTCCTTCATTCCGAGACGCATTATATTAAGAATAAGCTCCTCTACGACGAGATTGAGAAAGAAGCTGTTTTTTGGAGATATTTCCCATTCCTCGCATACGGAACATATGTCGCCCGCTATCGACTCCATGTTTTCCGTATTTATAACATAGCTTTTTTCAAAAACACGGCTTGCAGGAGCGCAGATCGTTTTGAGATAATTTTTTGAGTTGAAAAAAAGAGAAACAAATACAATGACGATCAGACACCCGACTGCGGTTATGATATATGACAGGCCGAGACCGGTGATGTCAAGCTTTATAATAAGTATGCTTCCGATCGCCGTCGTAAAAAACAGGCTTTGAAGCAGTGAAAGAATGTTCGCGTGTTTTGTCCTTTCAATGGCCTGCCAGAAGGAAATCACTACCGTGCTTATGCCTGAGATCACCAGACTTACGGAGAACAGACGGAAAGAACGTACCGCGATCGGTATGTAAGCGGCGTCGTCTATTCCGAAGAATCTGATTATGGGTTCCGCAAAAACGATAAACAGAACAGAAATCACGGTTCCCGAGCTTATTGCAGATATAAGGGCATAACGAAGACTTGATATGACGTTTGTAATGTCTTTTTCACCGGTAAATATGGAAACCAGAGGAGACATCGCGTTGGATGAACCTTCATAGAGCGCGGCGGCAACCGTACTCATGGTGTAGAATATCGCAAACAGAGCAATATTCAATACCCCGTTATCGGAAAGGCTCAGAAGACGGTTGAATATCACGGTGTAAACCGCCTGAAAAAAGGCGGCTGAACCTACGCTGAATCCTCCGGATATCACGGCTTTAACGGTATCCAGGTCGTTCTTGGAAAGAAGCCTTATACGGAATGATAGCAGGGAATCCTTTCTGAAAAAATGCGGAATGAGTATAACCGATCCGAGAAGCTCCGCGATACAGAGAGACAGCGAAGCGCCGAAAATACCGAAATGCAGTATTTTCATGAATAATATGTCGAGCGTCAGATCGGTGACGATAACCACAACGGAGGATACGGACGAACGACCGGGGTCTCCGTCGGTGCGCACTGCCGCATTGATTATCTGATATACGATAAATATCGGAGCGGACGCGAATACTACGGTAAGATAGCTTTCGGCAGGCAGAACAAGCTCACCCCTTGCGCCGAGCAATGAAATCAGATCGTTTCTGAAAACGAGGCTGAACAGGGCGATGATGACTCCGAATATGAAACCGACGGTCAGTCCCGTATTGAACGTTCTGTTTGCTTCATCCGTATCCGCGCTTCCGAGACTGCGGCCGATAAGCACCGACGCTCCGGTACCGACAGTGATACCGAACAGGGCAAAGAACAGAAATACCGGAGTGGCGATATTCACAGCCGCAAGTCCCGTACTTCCTACGATATTGCCGACGAGAACCGCGTCGATCAGCGTCGATACCGTAACTCCCAGTGAAGAGATAACGCACCAGAACAGAAAATGTCTGTACGCATATCCGGAAAACCTTGAATCCGTCGAATTCATTATTTATCTCCAAAACAACGCCATTATAATCCAAAATATTATACCATATATCTGCCGTTAAATCAAGTATCAGTTTGAAAAATAATACAGTGTGCGGACAAAAAGGCAAACAAAAAGCATCGGCAATAAAGAACTGCCGATGCCTCGGATATATCAACGAATCAAAGCATTACTTAATGGAATTCCACTTTGCGGCCAGGTCGAGATTTTCCCACGGAATACGGAGCTCCTCGCGTCCCATGTGACCATACGCGGCTACCTGACGGTATATAGGACGGCGCAGATCGAAACGCTTGATGATAGCGGCGGGACGAAGATCCATATCCTCGTTTACATGACGGACGATCTCCTCTTCGGGTATCGCTGCTGTACCGAATGTTTCGACGAGAACCGATACGGGGCGCGCAACGCCGATAGCGTACGCGATCTGAACCTCGCACTTCTTTGCCCAGCCTGCGGCCACGATGTTCTTTGCGATGTAGCGCGCTGCGTATGTAGCGGTACGGTCAACCTTTGTGGGGTCCTTGCCCGAGAAAGCTCCGCCGCCGTGACGGGAATATCCGCCGTAGGTATCGACGATTATCTTGCGTCCGGTAAGACCGCTGTCACCTGAGGGACCTCCGATAACGAAACGACCGGTGGGGTTGATGTATATCTTTGTATCGCCGTCCATGAGTTCAGAAGGGATAATGGGCTTGATCACATGTTCGATAAGGTCATTGCGGATGATTTCAAGCTCGGTATCCGCGTCGTGCTGAGTAGAGATAACCACCGTGTCAACTCTTACGGGCCTGTCATCCTCATACTCGATCGTGACCTGTGTCTTTCCGTCGGGACGGAGGTATTTCAGAGTACCGTCCTTGCGTACCGCGGTCAGACGCTTTGCCAGCTTGTGCGCAAGGGATACGGGCATAGGCATAAGCTCGGGAGTTTCATCGCAGGCATAACCGAACATCATACCCTGATCTCCCGCGCCGGTATCGAATTCATCTGTCATTTCGCCGGTCTTGCTCTCAAGCGCGCGGTCAACGCCCATGGCGATATCCGCGGACTGCTGGTGAATCGAGGTCAGAACCGCGCAGGTGTTGCAGTCGAAACCGTATTCGGCGTTGTCATAACCAATGTCGCGGACAACGTCGCGGGCAATTTTCTGATAATCTATGTCGGCGTTGGAGGTTATTTCACCCATTATATAGATAATACCGGTGGTAGCGGTAACTTCGCAGGCAACACGGGACATTTTATCGCCGCTGAGAAGCGCGTCAAGTATACCGTCGGAAATCTGGTCGCAGATTTTATCGGGATGTCCTTCTGTTACGGACTCGGATGTGAATAATTTTCTCATATACGTTATCTCTCCTTATGTTTACTGACGAATAAAAAATGACCTGCGGCGTCCCGAGGTCAGAAAGTGCAGCCATGCATTATGTTCTCATCTCTCGGGAATTAGCACCTTTCCTGCGGATTTACGCAGGCAGGTTGCCGGGCTTCACAGGGCCAGTCCCTCCGCCGCTCTTGATAAGATTCAGACAAATAATATTCTGATAAATCAACAGAAATATTATACAGTCAATTTATGGATTATTCAGACAAATATGTGTTAATTATATGTAAATTAAAATGCGCTTCCGTCACAGCAGAAATGTCAGCGCCTCGAGAACGTCCGTACAGATAAGCGTAACGGTGACTGCCGCACACAGCACTCCCGCTATGATCGAGGGAACGGCATATTTCATGCGCATAACAAGCATGGAAGCGACCAATGCGCCCGCCCACGCGCCTGTTCCGGGAAGCGGTATGGCAACAAAGAGAAACAACCCAAG
>JAZQNC010000088.1:0-3529 GCA_045627165.1 Eubacteriales bacterium | reverse complement strand
TGTGTTCTGATACGCCGAGGACGGTGCTTATATTCCTTATGATATATGTGCTGTCCATCGGTGTTTATCTGTCAACCGAACGCAATTACCGCAGACGCGAGGAACACGGCTCGGCTAAATGGGGCGACACGCGAGCCGTGTGCAAGAAATATCGCGCTCACGAAAGCTCTGCCAATAAGATAATGACGCAAAACGTCAGCATAGGTCTTGATGGCAGAAAGCACAGACGTAATCTAAACACGCTTGTCGTAGGTGGTTCGGGTGCAGGCAAGACGAGATTTTACGCCAAGCCCAATGTAATGCAGGCAAACACGTCTTTCATTATATGTGACCCAAAAGGCGAAATACTCCGTGATACCGGAGGATTACTTCGGGCAAAGGGGTACGATGTCCGCGTAATCGACCTGATCCACATGGAAAAGAGCCATTGCTACAATCCGTTCGTGTATCTGGAGAGTGACAATGACGTTCAGCGCCTCGTAACAAATCTGTTTAAGAATACAACGCCAAAAGGCAGTCAGTCGCAGGATCCGTTCTGGGATCAGTCGGCTATGATGCTTCTTTTGGCGTTGATTTTTTATCTGAAATATGAGGCTCCGCCCGAAGAACAGAATTTTCCGATGGTGCTTGAGATGATACGCGCAGGCGAGGTACGCGAGGATACCGACGATTATATGTCGCCGCTTGATATGCTCTTTGCGCGTCTCGCTCAATACGAGCCTGACCACATCGCCTGCAAGTATTACAGCTCATATCGTTCCGGCAGCGGTAAGACGCTCAAGTCTATCCAAATCACTTTGATTGCGAGATTGGAGAAATTTAACCTGACCTCGCTCGAAGCGATAACGACCACCGACGAGCTTGAGTTATGGAGCGTCGGAGAGAAGAAAACGGCTATATTCGCGGTCATACCCGACAGCGACAGTTCGTTCAACTTCCTCATCGGCATACTCTACACCCAGCTTTTTCAGCAGCTATATTTCCAGGCTGACTTTGTTCACGGCGGAAGATTGCCGATTCATGTTCACTTTCTCATGGACGAGTTCGCGAAGGTAGCGTTAGTATTCTGATGACATAAAGAAATATGTAATCTATGATAGATACCGATTTTAATAATGGAAAGATTAACAACCATCTAAACATTTTCATGGTTAGTATTGAAAATACGAAAGAACGGCAATCACCGTAAAGATGACTGCCGTTTCTTATAGCCAATATTTATGTGTGAAAGTGTAGTTTCGTGAGAAGAACCCTATTTTGCTGCAGCGATAAGCTCCTTTATAGCCTTTTTATAAGGTTCGAGCTCCTTCTTGGCTGCATTCAACGACAAAAGCGCGGCTTTTTCGTCATATTTTGCCTCGAGCTGTGTAAGCTGAGCAGAAAAATCGCCGCCTCTTTTGGCGAGTGTTGTCAGATAATACAATACACCCTTGGGATGCATAAAGCGATAGCAATCTGCATTAGCGCATACTTCTGCCTCAACACATGAAAAAGGTGTTTTCCCATGATGTGCCTCAACACAGTTAAGAATGATCTCAATTTCCTGCGCTGAAAGATCATACTTAGAGAGTAACTCTTTGGCAAAGTCCGAACTCATTGCAACATGCTCCGGTGTTTTCTTCTCGGAAAAAGCCTAATATAGTTGTTGTTTAGCCAAAACCGCTGGAAATGCACAATATCTTGCGGTTTTGGTTCTCTGATGGATATTGATAAACTTATACTACGAGCCAAAACAGCGGCGTCTTGAACAGGTTTTGGTTCTCTGATGGATATTGATAAACTTATACCGAACAAAAAGACATTTCCGCACTCGGGGCGTTTTGGTTCTCTGATGGATATTGATAAACTTATACTTATGCCTGAATTGATTCATGCATGAATCAGCACTAAAGCGTCGTTACGTTTCTGCTTAGTAACCGTATTAGCAAATCATTTTTTCGGCGTTTTACGTCCTCTCTCTCAGGCAGGATAAAGCGTGTATGCTTCGCTTCAGCGGCATCACGCGTTTTACGCCGTCCGGCAACGCCTGTCGGGATCGTAACCCGTATTACGGAAAAACGGTCTGTGTTACCTTTGTATTACAGCACACGTTTTTTAGCATAACCATGCAGTGAAGCCGTATGCTTTGACGTATGCAAGAGGCTTTATCTGCCTAATATCCGAAACGATTTCCGTTGGCTTTATTACAGCCGCGCAAATTCCCATAACGCCATACAAGTCAAGTACGATTAGCCTAATCATACTTGACTTGTTTTCTTTTGCGCTGTATAATGTCCACAGAATCACATTGGAGGCATCGGTATGTTCATCGGCAGAGAGCGGGAGCTGAAGGCTCTGAACGGAATGTACGTGTCCGGCAGCTTTGAGTTTGCCGTGATATACGGTCGACGGCGCGTCGGAAAGACAGCGCTTATCAACGAATTCATCAAGGGCAAAAAGGTCATATACTTCACTGGTATCGAGGGCAACGCCAAGCAGAATCTTGAAAATCTCAGCCGCAGCATAATCGAATATGCGGGCGGCATTGAGGCGGACACCTGCTTCCAGTCGTATCAGGCTGCGCTTGAGTATGTTTTCCGGCTGTCAGAGAAAGAGCGCGTTATCCTTGCGATAGACGAATACCCGTATGCCGCACGAAGCAGCAAGAGCCTTGCGTCCACGCTCCAGCAGCTCATCGATAAGTACAAGGACAGCTCGCGGCTCATGCTCATCCTCTGCGGCTCGTCGATGTCGTACATGGAGGATCACGTCCTCGCGTACAAGGCTCCGCTGTATGGTCGGCGCACGGCGCAGATCAAGCTGCTGCCGTTCAGCTTCGAGGAGACCTGCCGCTATTTCTCGTCGTTCTCCGATGAGGACAAAGCTCTGCTCTACGGTATCTACGGCGGCACACCTCAGTATCTTCTGTATGTCAACAAGGGCGCAAGTATCGAGGACAACATTCGCAGCACCTATCTGAATCCCGTCTGCCCGATATACGAGGAGCCGGTCAACCTGCTCAAGCAGGAGGTGCGCGAACCGTCCGTCTATGTCTCCATCATAACGGCGATAGCGTTGGGCGCGTCAAGGCTGTCCGAGATCTGCACGAAGATCGGCGAGGAGACCAACACCGTGTCCGTATATATCAAGAATCTCGTCGAGCTCGGCATCATTCAGAAAGAGACTCCCTACGGCGAAAAAGCCTCAAGAAAGACCATCTATTCGATAGCCGACAATATGTTCCGCTTCTGGTACCGCTTCGTTCCGGAGAACAGCTCTCTGATCGCGCGCGGAGCAGATCAGCTCGTTTACAGCCGCATAGAGCCGCAGCTGTCGAATTACATGGGCAAGGTCTTTGAGGATATCTGCACGCAATATCTGTGGTCGGAGCTTCTGAAAGGACGTTCGCCGATCGAGTTCAAGTCGCTCGGTCGCTGGTGGGGCGCTGATCCGTCCCGCAGGACGCAGACCGAAATAGATATCATGGGCGAGCAGGACAAGACTGCCGCGCTCTTTGCAGAGTGCAAATGGACAAACGAAAAGGTCGATC